>NZ_BAAGYK010000103.1:0-83026 GCF_054779355.1 Azotobacter armeniacus | reverse complement strand
GCAACCACTTGAGAAGGAGGCAGCGAGAACAGGGGCGCCCTGCGGGCGCCGCGCTATCCCTCCCCGCACTAGAAGTACGGGGTTTCTCGCGCAAATCGGATGAAGTCACCGGTTTCCGAGCGGGTGGCGCAGGAGGCGGTGCGCTGGCTGGTCGAGCTGCAGGATGGCGCCGACGAGCAACTGCGCCGGGACTGGCAGCGCTGGCGCGCGGCCGACCCCGAACACGAGCGCGCCTGGCAGCGTATCGAGAGCGTCAACCGGCGCCTGCGCGGCCTGCCGCCCGCGGCGGCGCGGGTCGCTGTGGAAGGCGCGCCGGCACACAGCCGCCGCCAGGTACTGGGGATGCTCGGCCTGGTCGCCGTCGCCGCGCCTGCCGTATGGCTGGCCGGCCACCAGGCGCAGCCCTGGCTGGCCGACTACCGCACGGGCGTTGGGGAACGCCGCGACATCACCCTGGCCGACGGCAGCCGGCTGAGCCTGAACACCGACAGCGCGGTGAACCTGCGCCAAGGCGCCGGCTCGCGCGAGCTTGAACTGCTGCGCGGGGAGATACAGCTCGAGGTCGCCGCCGGCGCATCCCCCTTCCGCGTCGCCACCGCCCAGGGTTCGCTGCTCGCCGAACAGGCCCGCTTCAACCTGCGCCAGTATGCCGATCACTGCCGGCTCGGCGTGCTGGAAGGCTCGGTGCAGGTGCGCTGCGCCGCGCGCCCGGAGCTGCAGGCGACGCTCGCAGCCGGCCAGCAGATCCGCTTCGAGAGCCACAGGCTCGGCACACCGCAGCCCTTCGAAGCCGCCGTCGCTGCCTGGCGCAACGGCATGCTGGTAGCCAGCAACATGCGCCTGGCGGACTTTCTCGACGAACTCGGCCGCTACCACAGCGGCTGGCTCGGCTGCGATCCGCGCGTCGCCGACCTGCGCCTGTCCGGCACCTACCCCCTGAGAGACAGCCGCGCCATCCTGGCGATGCTCGAAATCGCCCTGCCGGTCAGGATCCACCAGCGCACCCGCTATTGGATCAGCGTCCAGCCCCGCCACGCCTAGGGCCTGTCATCGCTTGTTTCCACGATTGCGTTGCCGCCGGAAATCGGCCCGGGCAGGACGCAGCCTGCGGGCAACGGTCGCTCCCTTGCCAAGGGCTACAACCGACAGGGACGGGGCCGATTTGGCGCAGTGCTGCGTTGCCTGTGGTTCATTCGGACCGATCGAACTTCTCTCCTCATGCAATCCACAGGAATGTGGTGCATGCAGCAAGCCGTCGCGGGAGCGGGGGCTGCCCTGCGCCAGATCGGACTCCATCGCGCCACGGACATAAGCGATGGCCGCCTTCAGAAAAAATTCTCATTCAGGCTGAGCCGTTTCGTCGTTTCGCGTGACAAGGGGAATAGAGACTCACTTTCATTTGCATTCAGGAACGCTGCATGACCTCCGTTTCCCGCTTCCGCTCCTCGCCCCTTGGCCCCAGCCTGCTTCTGGGCAGCGCCATCGCCTGCGCCGCCCTGCCCGTCCTGGCCCAGTCCGCCACCGACGCGCCGGCCGTCACGGCCCGCCAGTCCTTCGCCATCCCGGCCGGCCCGCTGGTCGAGGCGCTGAACCAGTTCGGCGAGCAGACCGGGCTGCTGATCGTCTTCACCCCGGAGCTGACCGAGGGCCGCCAGAGCCCGGGCCTGCAGGGCGAATACAGCCCGCGCGAGGGCCTCGAGCGGCTGCTCGCCGGCAGCGGCCTGCAGGCGGTTGCGCAAGGCGAGGGCTTCAGCCTGCGGCCCGTCGAGGCACCCTCCGCGCCCGCCACGGACGTTTCCGACCTGGGCACCGACACGGTGGTCGGCGACTGGCTGGGCGCGGGCGACGAGCAGGACGTGTTCAACCATCCTGGGGCGCGCGACGTGATCCGCCGCGAGCAGTTCGAGCGCTTCGGCGCCAGCAGCACGCGGGAAGTGCTCAACCGCATCCCGGGGGTCAACGCGCCAGAGAACAACGGCACCGGCAGCCACGACATGGCGCTGAACTTCGGCATCCGCGGCCTCAACCCGCGCCTGGCCAGCCGCTCCACAGTGCTGATGGACGGCATCCCGGTGCCCTTCGCCCCCTACGGCCAGCCGCAGCTGTCGCTGGCGACCGTCTCGATGGGCAACATGGACGCGGTGGACGTGGTGCGCGGCGGTGGCGCGGTCCGCTACGGTCCGCAGAACGTGGGCGGCATCGTCAACTTCGTGACCCGCGCGATTCCCGAGGACTTCAGCCTCAAGGGCGGCATCCAGACCGAGGTCAGCCCCTCCTCCAGCCAGGATGCCTGGAAGCGGACCGGTAACCTGCTGCTCGGCGGCACCGCTGACAACGGGCTGGGCGGTGTGCTGCTCTATTCGGGGGTGCGCGGCAGCGACTACCGGGAACACAGCGACACCCGCATCGACGACCTGATCCTCAAGGCCCGCTACGAGTTGAACGACGCCCACAGCCTGCACGGCATCGTCCAGTACTACGACGGCGAGGCGCAAATGCCCGGCGGTCTGAGCAAGGCCGACTTCGACGACGATCCCTACCAGTCCACCCGTCCGGTCGACGAGTTCTGGGGCCGGCGCCACCTGGTGGGGTTGGGCTACGACTACAGCGAAGGCGCCCGCAAGTTCTCGGTGAACGGCTTCTTCACCCGGACCCTGCGCAGCGGCTACCTGGACCAGGGCAGCTTCATTTCCCTGTCGCCGCGCTACTACTGGGTGCGCGGCATCGAAACCCGTTTCTCCCAGGGCTTCACCCTGGGCGAGAGCTGGCACGAGGTCAGTATCGGCCACCGCTTCATCAGCGAGGCCTCCCACGAAATGCGCTACCGGGAACCTCTGGGCAGCGGCCTGCCCGACACCGGCAGCCGCAACGACCGCGACACCCGCGGCTACACCCATGCCAACGCCTACTTCATCGACGACCGCATTGATATCGGCCGCTGGACCATCACCCCCGGCCTGCGCCTAGAGCGCATCCGCTCGGAGCAGACCAACAAGCTCACCGGGGAGAAATACGATGCGGACTACAACACCTCGCTGCCGGCGCTGAACGTGATGTATCGCCTGACCGACAGCCTCAACCTGTACTTCAATACCGAGGAGTCCTTCGGCTCGATCCAGTACAGCCAGATGCCCAACCGTGCCAAGGTGAGCGAGATCGAACCAGAAAAGGCCCGTACCTGGGAAATCGGCGCCCGCTATGACAATGGGGCGCTGAAGGCCGAACTGGGCGCCTTCCTGATCGACTTCGACAACCAGTACGACAGCAACCAGACCAACGACAACATCATCGCCCGTGGGGAAACCCGTCACAGCGGCATCGAGAGCAGCCTGGCCTACGACCTGACGGACCTGCACCCGGCGCTCACCGGCTTCGACGTCCATGCCACCTACGCCTATGTCGATGCGACCATCCGCGAATCCGGACCCAACCAGGGCAACCGCGTGCCCTTCTCCTCCAAGCACAAGGGCACCTTCGGCCTGGGCTATTCCCGCAACGGGCTGCGCCTGGACCTGGACAGCACTTTCCAGTCCAGCCAGTACGCCAACAACGAAAACACAGTCGAGGAAAGCCTCGACGGCAGCACCGGACGGATTCCCGGCCATGTCATCTGGAACGCCCGCGCCGCCTACGACTTCGGTCCCGGTGAGAGCGCCCTGAAGGTGGCGCTCGGGGTGAAGAACCTGTTCGACACCGAGTACTTCACCCGCTCCTACGACGACAACAACAGGGGCAAGTACCTGGGCCAGCCGCGCACGGTGTATCTGCAAACGTCGATGGGCTTTTAGTCCCAGTCCTTTCAAGGGCTTTGCGTAAACTCTTCCCCGATAATCGATCGGGAGGGTAAGACGATGTGGGGCGAAGTCCAGGCGCGGTTCGAGAAGCAGGCACCGGCCAGTGTCATGGCACGCCTGGCGCTAGCGCGGGCCATGACACTGGCCGACTGGGTCGGCGAGGCATTCGAGGCCCACCGGCAACGCCAGTATCCGCGCGAACTGCTGTTCTCCACGTGATGGCGCTGGCCCAAGCATGGGAGGGGAGAAATCCACGCCTGCCGTTATCCTGACCATCCCAGAAAGGTGAGTCTGAGTATGGTGAAAATACTCTAGCCGCCCGCGCCGTCGGGCCGCTCCAGGGGGAGATACTCATTACCCCGCTGGCCACGTTGATGATGCAAGGCATGGCCAGAACACTCAGCCCGAGTCGCTGGTAAAGCGGCAGCAGAGCGGAGGCGACGATCATGTAGGTGGTTGAACTGTCGCCATCGAGCGACACCATAAGGGTCAAGGCTGCGGCTCCGAACAGCACCATCAGGGGGTCACCTTTGGCCGGCTTGAGAATCCAGCGGACCAGCGGATCGAACAGGCCGTGTCGATCATGATGCCGAAATTGAGAATCGAGAAAGTCAGCATCACACCGGTGGGGGCGAGGCCGGCAAAAAACCGCCCACGAGCTAACCTACACGTATCCGCGGGCGCATGTTCAATGAACGGCGTCCCGCCCCCTGGTCAAAATTCAACTGGAACGGATGATCAATATTTAACCAGCGTCAATAAATCACTGCTCCCAGGAGACAACTCATGTTCGTCTCGTTCCGTCGATTCAGTGCCTTCACTACAGCGGCCATCACCGCAGCCGCACTCGCAACATCAGCCTTTGCGCTGGACACCGTCAAATTCATGGTCCCCGGTCCAGCCGGTGGCGGTTATGACCAGACCGCACGCATATTTGGCAAGGCCTTGATCGAGGCCAAGGCGGCAAAAGCAGTCACATTTGAGAACAAGGGAGGCGCAGGAGGAACGCTCGGGTTGGCGCAATTTGCCAACAGCACCAAGGGCAACCCGAATGCCCTGCTCATCGTCGGCGCTGTCATGGTCGGGGCCGTGGCACAGAACAAGCCGCCGATCACCTTGGAGCATGTGACGCCGATCGCGCGGCTTTTCAACGAATACAACGTGATTGCCGTGCGCAAAGCATCTCCCAACAAGACGCTGGACGACCTGCTGGCCGAATTCAAAGCCAACCCGTCCAGCGTCAAATGGGGTGGTGGATCCAGGGGTTCGGTGGATCACATCGGAATCGCCGAATTGGCGGGCAAGCTGAATATCCCAATCGACAAGGTGAACTACATCCCCTTCGGCGGAGGGGGCGAAGCCGTCGCGGCGACCCTGGGAGGCCACATCACGGCGATCACCGGCGGCTATGCCGAGCTTTCGCCATATATCGAGTCCGGTCAGTTCCGCGTACTCGCCGTCGGCTCGCCCACCCGCATTGCCGGTGTCGATGCACCGACGCTCAAAGAGCGGGGACTGGACATGACCATTGACAATTGGCGCGGTGTCTATGGTGCAGCCGACCTCACGCCTGCACAACGTCAGGAAGTAACCGACGCTGTCCTGGCCGCCACCAACACAAAAGTGTGGAAGGAAAATCTTCAAGCCAATGTATGGCTACCCAGCTTCATCAGTGGGGATGACTTTGCCAAGTTCGTTGAAGATGAGCACTCTCGCCTGCGCGACATGCTGATCAAGGTCGGTCTGCTCTGATATGACCCGTCCTCGAAAAGTATGGCCGGCACAGCTGGCGGTAGGCGTGAGCCTCATCTTCATAAGTGCGGTATTGGCGTTCGGTGCATTCCGTTTTCCTGCGGAGAAGGGGTTCACCATTCTGGGTGCTCACGTCTATCCCTATGCCGTGGCAGTGTTCCTGGGGATCGTAGGTGTATTGACAAGCCTTCAGGCTGTCACCGGTGGTTCCCGCGATCCTGCATACGACAGCGGCAGAGTTACCAAGGCCCTGCCCGGCGGCAAGACTGGAGCCTCCTGGGTTACAGCGGGTCTTGTGATCTCCGCCTTGCTCATTACTCATATCGGATTCGTATTGGCTGCGGCGCTGCTGTTTGCCTGTTCGGCACATGGGTTCGGTAGTCGGCGTCCGGCACGGGACCTTGCTATCGGCATCGCTCTGGCACTACCGGTCTACTGGCTTTTTACCATCGGGCTTGGAGTTTCCCTTCCGCCTCTTGTCAACGCCTGGATCTGAACCCGGCTCAAGGAGGTAACCATGTTGGAAATTTTCTCAAGCTTGATCACAGGCTTCACCACCGCGCTTACGCCGATCAATCTGCTATGTGGGTTTATCGGCTGCCTGCTTGGCACCGCGATCGGTGTCCTGCCGGGTATCGGACCGGCGCTGACGATTGCCCTGCTGCTGCCGATCACGGCCAAGGTCGATCCCACCGGCGCCCTGATCATGTTCGCCGGCATTTATTACGGCGCTCAGTTTGGAGGCTCCACAACCTCCATCCTGCTCAATACCCCGGGGGAGTCGGCCTCCATGGTCACAGCCCTGGAAGGCAATTCAATGGCACGCAATGGACGGGCAGGCCCCGCCTTGGCAACGGCAGCCATTGGTTCATTCGTTGCCGGAACGATCGCCACGGTCTTGCTGACCTTTTTTGCCCCCATTGTTGCCAACATTGCCCTGAGGTTCGGTCCTGCGGAGTATTTCGCGATTCTGGTGTTTGCCTTCACGACAGTGTCCGCGGTACTCGGATCTTCGCTGCTGCGAGGCCTCGCCTCGCTGGGCCTGGGACTGACCATCGGCTTGATCGGCCTGGACTCCCTCTCGGGCGTTGCCCGCTACACATGGGGGATACCCGAGTTGATCGACGGCATCGAGGTCGTACTCGTTGCCGTCGGGCTGTTTGCCGTCGGTGAAGCCTTGCATGGCGTGCTCTACCAGGGGGAAGAAACGGGCAGCCGGCATCGCTTGACTTCCGTATGGATGACCCGCTCCGACTGGAAACGATCGGTTCCGGCCTGGCTACGGGGAACGCTCATCGGCTTTCCGTTCGGATCGATTCCGGCAGGCGGCGCTGAAATTCCGACTTTCCTGTCCTATTCGGCCGAGCGCAAACTCAGCAAGCATCCGCAAGAGTTCGCGGCCAACAAGGGCAAGGGTGCCATCGAGGGCGTTGCCGGCCCCGAGGCAGCCAACAATGCGAGCGCAACGGGCTCGCTGGTTCCGCTGCTGACACTGGGCATACCAACCTCTGCCACCGCAGCGATTCTGTTGGCCGCTTTCCAGAACTACAACCTGCAGCCGGGCCCGCTGCTCTTCCAGACCTCAGGAGAGCTGGTCTGGGCTCTGGTTGCATCTCTGTACATTGGCAACACAATCCTTCTCGTGTTGAATTTCCCGTTGGTGGGCCTCTGGGTCAAGCTCCTCCAGATTCCCCGGCCTTATCTGAATGCCGGAATTCTGGTGTTTGCCACCATCGGCGTGTACGGCATGCGCCAGTCTTCCTTCGACCTCCTGCTCATGCTGGCGATCGGCTGGGTCGGGGTATTGATGCGTCGCCTTGATTTTCCCGTCGCCCCCGTGATCGTGGGCATGCTGCTAGGGCCCATGGCCGAAAGGCAGCTGCGCAACGCCCTGTCCATCAGCCAGGGAGACTGGCTCGTGTTCGTGACGCAACCAATTTCTGCCTCGTTCCTCGCGCTGACGCTGTTGGTTTTGATCGTCCCCCACCTGCTTCGCGCCCGCGGTATTCGTGTGCAAGAGGACGATTGACCGCAATCAACGGGCATCGGCATCCCATATCTTCCAAATGGAGAGCTGGTTTGGGTCGATCCTTGCCTTCCATGAAAGGCCAAAATCGACCCAGCCTGCCCTATACCTCGCTCTCAAACCTCGCATGCCCTGCTATCCAACGGCAAAGGCCTAGAGGGCAGCGGTTTGCTGAAGCGATAAAGCATCGCGCAGCACAACAGCAGTCCACCCACTGCCAGCAATCCGCCAACGGTGCCGACATTCGCAAGCCCCAACTGGCTGCTCACCGCGCCGCCCAGCAGGGCGCCGCCACCGATGCCGATGTTGTGGATACCCGAATGGAGGGCCATCGCCACGTCGGTGGCGTCCGGGGCCAGGGTCATGACCCTGGACTGCTGCACCATCCCGAAGCACATGATGGCGATCCCCCATGCCAGGCTCAGCGTGCCGAGCATCCAGGCGTCTTGGGCCAAAGGCAACAGCAGCAGCATGCACAGCGCCATGGCGGCGAGTGCAGTGACCTGCAAGCCGTTCGGGGTCCGGTTGTAGAAACAGCTGAATACCAGGGAGCCGATGATGCCGGCACCGCCGAAGAGCAGCAGCAGGATCGTCGTCGCCTCGCCGGTCAGATGCCCGACAGCCTCGGCAAAAGGCTCGATATAGGTGTAGGCCGTGAAATGCGCGGTGATCACCACGGCGGTCAGCGCGTAGCACGCCACCAGTGCCGGGCGCTTGAACAGCACCGGGAGGCTCTGGAGTGAACCCGAGTTCTGGCTGGGCAGTGGCGGCAGCGTCCTGGCCAGGCACATCAAGGCCAGCGTGGCGAACACCGCAATCGCCGAGAATGTCGTGCGCCAACCGAGCGTCTCGCCCACCACGCGCCCCAGTGGAATGCCCAGCACCATGGCCAGAGATGCGCCGGTTGCCAGCAGGCCAAGGGCTTGCGACTGTTTGCCCGGCGGAGCGACACGCACGGCCAGGGAGGCGGTGATCGACCAGAACACGGCATGTGCAAGGGCGACGCCGATCCGGCTCAGCAACAGGACGGCGAAGCTGGAAGCCACAGCCGAAAGGACGTGGCTGGCGACGAACAAGGCGAACACGAACATCAGCAGCCGGCGCCGATCGATGTTGCGCGTCAGAAGCATCATCGGCAGCGACGTGAGGGTGACCACCCAGGCGTAGATCGTCAGCATCAGGCCGGCCTGGTCGGTCGACAGCTCGAAACTGCCGCCAATGGCGCTCAGCAAGGCGACGGGAATGAACTCGGTTGTATTGAAAATGAAGGCTGCCAGGGCCAGCGCAACCACGCTCAGCCAACTGCCGGCAGGGGCATTCGGGGGTGTGTTCATTTAACGATGACCTTCAAAAGGGAGGCGCCAGGGGCCGTCCGCCGGGCATGGGAAGAACACACCAAGCGCCTGTTCGCAAAATAGGGACACGCACCCACACCCAAAACGCAGACGCGACAACACCCTCCGCCCACGGCTTGAAGCCGGGACGCAGCGGCACAGCACGCAGCGAGGAGATTTATTATGGGTATGGGGGAGACAGCCAGACGAGGCGGATTCTATGTCGCACCTGTCTGTACCACAACATGCCTACCAGGGCCGTGCTCTACTACCTGACAGCCGGTATCTCGATGGGCTCAATGTAGCCCGACACTTCCATCGTTTGGCTGATCGAAAACCGACTTCGAACACCCGCTAACCAACTTCTGCCAGTGGTTACCGGCAGGTTTGGGTCGTTCTAGCCGGTCGAGCGATCTGCGCAAGTAATGAGCTCGGTCCAGTGGTAACCCCTGGCGAGCATGCCGCCTCTTTGCTCTTGGCGCGGACCCAAGGCGGACAAGCCCAAGGAAGGAGGCACTGGGCCGCCCCGAGCAATCAGGGCTTCAAGAAACGGACACGCAGGCGCCCTTTCCGATCTCCCAAGGGCGCCTCGCCTCGGCGGATCAGGAACCGGCGGCGCTATCGGTGCCGGTGCCGGTGCCGGTGCCGGTGCCGGTGCCGGTGCCGGTGCCCGGGACTGTAGCGGGGGCGGGGGCGGGGGCGGAGCCGACGCCGGTACCGGTTGCGGAGCCGCCCACGCTCCAGACGCCGGCCAGGCTCTGCATCAGCGGACCGGCCACGCCCTGGCTGCCGAGGAACTGCAGCAGGATGGGCGCGAACTGGCCGGCCAGGCTGGCGTCCATGCCCAGAGCGGAGAAGGCCTGGTTGACGTCCTGCATGCTCTGGACGTTGCCCAGCAACTCGCCGGTCTGTTCCAGTTCGACGGACTGTTCGGCAGTCGGCTCTGCGGACTTGCCGAGCAATCCACCGAGGCCGCCGCCGAGGCCACCACCCAGCGCGCCCAGGCCGCCGAGAGCGCCGAGCTGGTCCAGCGCGTTGTTGCCGGTGAGGTGTTCAATGCCGGGGACTGACTCGGTCAGCTGCGCATAATCGCTGCCCTTGAGCTGGCTGTGCGCCAGCCCCAGCAGGGCTCCGGTGCCGCCCAGCATCTGCAGCGGCGTGATGGGAAGCGCGCTCAGGGCCTGGACCAGCCCGAGCACCTGCGAGGTCTTGTCATCGGCAGCAGCCTCGCCGGCCGGCTCGCCCTTGAGGGCGGAAACCGCCTGGGCTGCGGCGTTCAGGTCGAAGGCGAAGGCCGGGACGCTCGCCAGGCCCAGCAGGGCGACCAGGGCAATGGAGGGGGACGCGTTCATCGGGTGAAACCTCTCGACTCGGGATGCAGGCGCCGCCCGCCCGGCAGCGCAAGGGTCGGGCGGGCAGCAGGAATGGGCAGGATGATTCATGGGCCGGGCATGGGCGGCGGCGCAGTCAATCGCACACGCGACGGTCCGCAGGCTCTGCGGCGGCATTTCTGTGACAACCCACTCGGACACGACCTCCAGGATGGGATAGTGGATCGAGGACGGCCCTATGGTCGGTCATCGCCTTCCCGCCCGCAATAGCTCCCCGTCGAACAAGCGTACCGGCCCATTCAGTTTGGTTTAAGTCGGTCTGGCTAGAGTGAAGCCCATCGAAAGCCGACGATCAGGAGAGCCAAGATGAAAACCCTCACTGCCCGTTCACCACCACCCTGCTCGCCGCCACCGCCGGCCTGACCCAGGCCCGTGACCTCGGCCCAGACGAAGCCATGAAGCTGGTCGAGGCCGGCACCATCCAGCCGTTCGAGAAACTCAACGCCGCGGCACTGGCCAAGCACCCGGGCTCGACCGTCCGGGAAACCGAGCTGGAGGAGGAATACGGCCGCTACATCTATCAGGTCGAGCTGCGCGACGCCCAGGGCGTGCACTGGGATGTGCATCTGGACGCCGGCAACGGCCAGGTGCTCAAGGAGCATCAGGACGACTGAACGGCCGGACGGTGGGGCTGAGGGGAATTGATCGAGCGCCCTGCTTCCGCTCAGCCCCCCCTTCCCCACCGGCTCACCTTTCATCACCAGCACTCCGGTCGTTTGCATACGGAGCGACCACATCTGCGAGCCAGCCCGATCGGTCCCGTTCGAGCCGAAGCAGCTTGTCGCGATGGGCGGCAACCGGTCCAGGCCGTGTGAAAACTACTGCGCTCGGCGATGCTGCGTTGAAATCAGGCTCAGAATGCTCATTTACAGCATGTGAACTGCACTTCTTCGTCTGATTTCGCCTGGCCTGGCCTTCGCTCGCTACGCTTTCACACGGCCCGGCCAGAAACGGTCACTTCATAGAAGGCACAGACCAGCGACAACCTTCGCGGAGGCTGGCCCAGTTATCCTTCTCACCCCCACCGTGAAGGAATTCCGCACATGCTGATCGTCGAGGATGTGCGCAAGTCGTTCGTCACCGCCCAAGGCAGCCTGCCGGTGTTGCGTGGAGTTGATCTGCAGCTGCCGACGGGCACCAGCCTTGCGCTCATGGGCGAATCCGGCAGCGGCAAGAGTACGCTGCTGCACCTGATCGCCGGGCTGGAGCGTCCCGACAGCGGACGTATCCTGGTCGACGGCGAGCCCCTGCATGGGCGCCGTGAAGCAGAGCTGGCGCGCTGGCGGCGCGAAGGCATCGGCCTGGTGTTCCAGCAGTACAACCTGATCAGCAGCCTCAGCGTGGCGGCCAACCTGGCCTTCCAGGCGCGTCTGGCCGGGCGCCATGACCCGGCCTGGGTT
The DNA here is from genome assembly GCF_054779355.1 of Azotobacter armeniacus. Lineage (NCBI taxonomy): Bacteria > Pseudomonadati > Pseudomonadota > Gammaproteobacteria > Pseudomonadales > Pseudomonadaceae > Azotobacter > Azotobacter armeniacus. The sequence continues at coordinate 71,329 of NZ_BAAGYK010000103.1, read as the reverse complement.
AAGCATCTGGCCGAGCGCCTGGGTCTTGCGCCATTGCTGCAGCGCTATCCCGAACAACTCTCCTGCGGCCAGCAGCAGCGCGTGGCCATCGGCCGGGCACTGGCGGCAAGACCGTCGCTGGTGCTGGCCGACGAACCTACCGGTAGCCTGGATGAAGCCAGCAGCGAAGCGGTGCTCGACCTGCTGCTGCAACTGGTCGGCGAAACCGGCAGCAGCTTGTTGATGGTCACCCACAGCGCACGCCTGGCGTCGCGCCTGGCGCGCCGCCTGTACCTGCACTTGGGCCGAGTACAGCCCCGGGAGGCTTGATGGATATATTGCGGATCAGCCTGCTGGCCCTGCTCAGCCACTGGCGGCGTCACCCGTTGCAGTTCTTCAGCATCCTCACCGGCCTGTGGCTGGCCACCGCATTGTGGACTGGAGTGCAGGCGCTCAACAGCCAGGCCCGGGCCGATTATGCCCGCGCCAGTGCGGTGCTCGCCGGGCCGGCGCAAGCCCAACTGGTGGCGCGCCAGGGCGAGCGCTTCGACCAGGCTGCTTATGTGCAGCTGCGCCGCAGCGGCTGGCCGGTTTCGCCGGTACTGGAAGGACGCCTGCGCTTTGCCGGCGAGGAGCCGCCCGGCGAGGAGCCGCTCAGCGTGCAACTGCTCGGTATCGAGCCGCTGACTCTGCCGCAGGGCACCTCGGTGGCCGGGCAGCCCGGCAGTTCGTTCGACCTCGGCGCTTTTATCGGCACGCCGGGACAGGCCTGGATCGCCCCGGATACCCTGCAGCGCCTCGGCCTGCAACCGGGGGAGCAGGCGCTCACCAGCGACGGCCAGCGCCTGCCGCCCTTGCAGGTGCAAGCGCAACTGGCGCCCGGTGTGATCGTCCTCGACATCGGCCATGCACAGGCGCTGCTGCAGGCGCCAGGGCAGGTCTCGCGATTGCTGCTATCGGCGGATTTCGCTGCCCGGCCGCCAACCCTGCCGGCCGAGCTGGCGCCGCTGTTGCAGCTGCAGCCGCCGACCGATGGCGATGACCTGCAGCGCCTGACCGATAGCTTTCACCTCAACCTCACCGCCCTCGGTCTGCTGGCCTTTATCGTCGGTCTGTTCATCGTGCATGCCGCCATTGGCCTGGCCCTGGAACAACGTCGCGGCCTGCTGCGCACCCTGCGTGCCTGCGGCGTGAGCCTGAGCGGGTTGATCGGCGCGCTGGCCGTGGAGCTGGGCCTGTTCGCCCTGCTCAGTGGTCTGGCCGGGGTGGTCAGCGGTTACCTGCTGGCCAGCCTGCTGCTGGACGATGTCGCTGCCAGCCTGCGCGGCCTGTATGGCGCGGAAGTGTCCGGGCAATTGAGTCTGTCGCCGCAATGGTGGCTGGCGGGGATCGCCATGAGCCTGCTCGGCGCGCTACTGGCCGGGTGCGGCAGTCTGTTGCGCGCCGCCCGTCTACCGCTCCTGGCGCTGGCGCAACCGCAGGCCTGGCGCTTGGCCCAGGGCCTGTGGTTGAAGCGCCAGGCGCTGTTGGCCGCCATACTCTTGCTGTTGGCCGCCGCCTGCTGGCAGTTCGGCGACAGCCTGCTCGGCGCCTTGCTGATGCTAGCCGCACTACTGCTGGCGGCGGCCTTGTTGCTGCCAGCACTGCTTGACGCCGCACTGGCCCTGCTGGCGCATTATTGCCGTGGGCCGCTGGCCGAGTGGTTCGTTGCCGACAGCCGCCAGCAGCTGCCGGCCCTGGCGCTGGCGCTGATGGCCCTGCTGCTGGCGCTGGGGGCCAGCGTCGGGGTCGGCAGCATGACCGAGGGCTTTCGCAAGACCTTCGTGGGCTGGCTCGACCAGCGCCTTTCCGCCGACCTGTACCTGGCGCCACGCGACACCGCGCAGGCGCTGGAAATCAGTGCCTGGCTCGCAGGCCGGCCTGGCGTCAACGCGATCCTACCGAACTGGCGTGTCGATCTGCGCCTGCAGGGATGGCCGGTGCAGGTGCAGGGCATCGTCGACCACCCCAGCTACCGCCAGCAATGGCCGCTTCTGGAGCAACGGGCCAATGCCTGGACGCAACTGGCCACAGGGCAGGGCGCCATGCTCAGCGAGCAACTGGCGCGGCGTCTCAAGCTGGGGCTGGGTGACAGCCTGCGGCTGCCGGCCACGGAGGGCGAGCAGCGCCTGACCGTGGTGGGGCTGTACGCCGACTACGGCAACCCCAAGGGTCACGTGCTGGTGAACGCCGACTGGCTGCGCCGCCACTGGAGCGAGGCGAGCCTGGGCAATCTCAGCTTGCGAATGGTGCCGGAGCAGGTCGCCGCACTGAAGGAGCAGCTTGAGCAACGCTATGGCCGCGATGGCACGCGGCTGATCGACCAGGCCTCGCTCAAACGCTGGTCGACCGAGGTGTTCGAGCGCACCTTTGCCGCCACCGCCACGCTCAACAGCCTGACCCTCGGTGTGGCGGGCGTGGCCCTGTTCATCAGCCTGCTGACCCTGGGCCACAGCCGCCTGGGCCAGTTGGCGCCACTCTGGGCGCTGGGTGTTGGCCGCGCGCGACTGGTCTGGTTGATTCTGGGGCAAACGCTGATGCTGGCCAGCCTGACCGTGCTGCTGGCGATGCCCCTGGGCTTGCTGCTGGCCTGGTGCCTGGTGGCGGTGGTCAATGTGCAGGCCTTCGGCTGGCGCCTGCCGCTGCATGTCTTTCCTGGGCAATTGCTGCAACTGGGCCTGCTCGGCCTGCTCACCAGCCTGCTCGCTGCTGCCGGGCCACTCTGGCAACTGGCGCGGCGCCAGCCCGCCGATCTGCTGAGGCAATTCGCTGATGAACACTAGACGCGGCCTGGCCCTGGGCGCCGCCTTGCTGCTGGGTGCCTGTGACGATGCGCCAGAACCGCACAGCGGTTTCGCCGGCCTCGGCCAGGACGCCGCCGCTTTCACTCAAGTCGAGCGGGGACGTCCTCTGCAGTTCCCGGCCGACCACGGCGCCCATGATGGCTACCGCATCGAATGGTGGTACGTCACCGCCAACCTCACCGACGAGCAGGGCCGCGACTGGGGCGTGCAATGGACACTATTCCGCTCGGCGCTACGCCCGGGCGCCGAGGAGCCCGACTGGAACAGCCCCAACCTGTGGATGGGCCATGCCGGCCTGAGCAGCCCGTTCGGCCATCAGCACGGCGAAACCCTGGCCCGCGGTGGCATCGGCCAGGCGGGCGTCGAGGCGCAACCCTTCCGGGCCTGGATCGACGATTGGTCACTGCACGGCACGGCTGGCGAAGGGCTGGAGCACTTGCAGATGCAGGCATCCGGTACGAACTTCCGCTATCGCCTGCAACTGGTCAGCGACGGCCCGCTGGTGCTGCACGGCGAGCAGGGCTACAGCGAAAAATCCGGGCAGGGGCAGGCGTCCTATTATTACAGTCAGCCGTTCTACCGGGTCAGCGGCGAGATCGAGCGCAGTGGCCAGCGTTACCAGGTCACCGGGCTGGCCTGGCTGGATCGGGAGTGGAGCAGCCAGCCGCTGGCCGCCACGCAACAGGGGTGGGACTGGTTTTCCCTGCACCTGGACGGTGGCGCCAAGCTGATGCTGTTCCAGGTGCGCCAGACCGACGGCCAGCACTACCGCGCCGGCACCTGGATCGCCTCCGACGGCCGCGCTCAGCCGCTGCGTGGCGAACAGATCCAACTCAGCGAGCAAGGTTGGACGCGCCAGGAAAACGGCCGCAAGGTGCCGACCCGCTGGCGCGTTCAGGTTCCCGATCACAGCGTGGATGTGCAGGCCGAGGCCACCCAGCCGCGAGCCTGGATGGACACCTCGTTTCCCTACTGGGAGGGACCGGTGCGCCTGAAGGGCAGCCCCGGCGGGCGCGGCTATCTGGAAATGACCGGCTACTGAAATGGGCTGGCGCTGCGAGCGGCTGCTTCGGGCCCCTCTGCACTACGTGCCCAGGCCAAAGGCGGCCAGATATCGGCCGCGCGGCTGTCGCGATGCGGTGGGTAAGCCGTGCTTCAAGAGCAGCACGTAGGTTGGGGTGAGCTTGCGAATGCGAGTATTCTCCCGGCTAGTTCGTGCTTCTCCGGCAGGCGGCGGAAGTTGAAGATCGTGTGGTGATTTCGCCCGGAATACGCTACAGCTCCAGGCCGGCGAACGGCTCCAGAACGGCGCGGGCACGAGTAGCGTCCTGCTCGGCAGTCCAAGCTTGAAGGTAGGCTCGGCAAGACCTACCAGTTGCCCATCAACAACGCGTCCAACACCCTGCACGGCGGCCCGGACAGCTTCGACGCCAAGGTGTGGTCGGTGAAGCCGGTCAGCGTGCCCGACGGCGTGGGCGCGGAGCTGACCTACGTGAGCAAGGACGGCGAGAACGGCTTTCCCGGCACGCTCACCACGCACGTGCGCTACATCCTCGACGACAGCGACGCGCTGCACATCCAGTACAGCGCCACCACCGACCGCGCCACCGTGGTCAACCTGACCAACCACAGCTACTTCAACCTGGCCGGCGAAGGCTCCGACAGCGTGGAGGACCGGGTGATCGAGATCGCCGCCTCGCGCTACATGCCGACCGACGCTACCTCGATCCCCAGAAGAGCGGCCGCGTGCTGGAGGACTACACCACCCAGCCGGGCCTGCAGTTCTACACCGCCAATTTCCTGGACGGCGGCGTGGTCGGCAGCGGCGGCAAGACCTACCGCCAGAGCGACGCCTTCGCGCTGGCGGCCGAGTATTTCCCGGATTCACCGAACCAGCCCGACCTCCCGAGCACGGTGCTGAGACCGGGCCAGACCTTGCAGGAAGAGACCGTACTGCGCTTCTCGGTCCGGTGACTTCAACGCCCTCTCCCCTTGGGGAGAGGGTCGGGGAGAGGGAAAAAGCTTGCTCTAGCAGGGAGGAATGCGCGGGCGCTTGTTCAAACCGTGAAGACTTCGCGTCGGAGCAGCTCCCAGGAGGCCCTGTCCGGCGCAATCAGCAGGCCGCCGTCCAGATGATGCGGCAGATAGGGGGTTCCATCGAAGCGTGCGGTGTAGGCACCCGCTTCCTGGCAGATCAGGGTGCCAGCCAGATGATCCCAGGGCATCAGCTTGTAGTACATCAGGTAATGCACATGGCCGGCAGCGAAGGTCCGGTGTTCGTGCGCTGCACAGCGGTAGCTGGCAAGAAAGCGGACTTTGGACAGATTCGCGAGGATTTGTGGCTGCTTGTCTTTCGGCAAATATCCGGTCGAGGCCATGCCGATCATCTGGTCGAGGGCGACAGGGGCGGCCACGGAAAGCCGCTGCGCCTCGCCGTCCGGCCGCCTCAGCCAGGCGCCGCTACCTTTCTCCGCCATTATCCAATCGTCCCCCATCGGGTCGTAGATGATGCCGGCAATCGTCTCGCCCGCGAAAACGACCGAAGCCATGACGCCAAACGCCGGAATACCCGCGGCGAAGTTGGATGTGCCGTCGACGGGATCGACGACGATGGCGAGTTCGGCCTCTTTCAGCCTGCCCAGCAGCGCGGGATCTGCCGCGACCGATTCCTCGCCGACGAACAAGGCGTCCGGCCAGAGCTTTGCGCACTCGGCCTTCATCATGCGCTCGGCCTGTTCGTCGGCTTCGGTCACAAGATCCGTTGCCTCTGTCTTGGCTCGCACATCGGCGCTGCCCAGGCGCCGGAAACGCGGCACTATTTCAGCCTTTGCCGCCCGCCGCAGCAGATCGGCAAGCACCGTTACATCAACTTTCGAAGTCATGGCATTTCCTGTGAGAGACGGTGAAGACGCTCGGGTAACGGCCATCCGCACGGAGCTCAAACCCCGTGAAAGACTGGCCTTAACAGTCTGGATCATACCGCCGAACTCACGCTTCGTTCCCTGGTAAGCGCCGTGGCGTTTTCCGGCACCGACAAGCAAATATTACCCGGGTAATATTGATTTTGTTTTTTACCCGGATAATATTTGCCAAGTCCATTGCTGGAGGAATACACCATCAATTCAACCCCATTGCCGCCCTACAGTTGTTTTGACGGTGATCGCTGCATCGCCGCCGGGGCGCTGGCGGAGGCCGCCCTGGCTTATAAACATGCGCTGGAGGCCCAGGCCGCCGGGCCGATACTGATCTTCGACAACCACAGCGGCCGCTCGGTGGATTTCGACGTGCGCGGCACGGATGAAGAAGCGCTGGCGCGTCTGCCGGATGCAGAGGATGAAGCGGCTCCGCCGCGCGGCCGCGGACGGCCGAAACTCGGCGTGATAGCGCGGGAAGTCACCCTGCTGCCGCGCCACTGGGAATGGCTGGCGGCCCAGCCGGGCGGCGCCTCCATCGCCCTGCGCAAACTGGTGGAGGAGGCGCGGCGTGCCGATGAGGGATCGCCCCGCCGCCGTCAGGAGCGCGCCTATCACTTCATCCTGGCGATGGCCGGCGATCTGCCCGGCTTCGAGGAAGCCAGCCGCGCGCTGTTCGCCGGCGATGAAGCGGGCTTTCGCGCACGGATCGCCGGCTGGCCGCAGGATATCCGCCGCCATGCGTTGCTGCTGGCCTATGAGGCCCAGTGAAACATCGGGGCGGACGCGCTCGGCCACCGGTGCTCCATACTGCATGCTGTCAGTTTCCGGCAGCACCGGTGCGATACTGAAAGGCCCACGTCTCCCAGGATACCGGCCTTGCCCCGCACCACGCGTCTCTTCGATCTCCTCCAGGTGCTCCGCCGCCACCGCTGGCCGGTGAGCGGAGCCACTCTGGCCGCCGAGCTGGGCGTCTCCCTGCGCACCCTGTACCGGGACATCGCGGCCCTGCAGGCGGTGGGGGCCGAGGTGGAAGGGGAGCCGGGGATCGGCTACGTGCTCAAGCCCGGCTTCGTGCTGCCGCCGCTCATGTTCTCGGAGGAAGAGATCGAGGCGATGGCCCAGGGCCTGCGATGGGTCTCCCGGCGGGGTGACAACGAGCTCGCCACCGCGGCCGGGGAGGCGCTCGCCAAGGTGGCCGCCGTGCTGCCCGGCGAGCTGCGCCACAAGCTGGAGGACTCGCCCCTTGAGGTTGGCCCCGGCTGGACGAGGCCTCAGACCGTCGCGCTCAAGCACCTGCGTCGGGCGATCCGCGAGGAGCGCAAGCTCGCCATCCGCTACCGGGACGAGCGGGGCAGGCTGTCCTCGCGGACCATCTGGCCCTTCATCCTCGGCTTCTTCGACGCCACGCGGGTCGTCGCCGCCTGGTGCGAGCTGCGCCAGGACTTCCGCCATTTCCGCGCCGACCGCATCGAATCCACCGAGGCCACCGGCGAGCGCTACCCGCGCCGTCGCCACGCCCTGCGCAAGGAATGGCGTGAACGGATGCTGACAAGAACTGACAGCGTCCAATCCTACACTTTTTCCACGGAACCCCCGCAAACGAAGGAGGAAACGATGGAACAAGAACTGATCTTCTACACCAACCCCAGGTCGCGCGGCGGCATCGTCCATTGGATGCTGGAAGAGGTCGGCGTGCCTTACCGCATGGAGATCCTGGAGTTCGGCACGACGATGAAGTCACCCGAGTATCTCGCCATCAATCCGATGGGCAAGGTGCCTGCCATCCGCCACGGGGACGTGGTGGTCACCGAGGCGGCCGCCATCTGCGCCTACCTGGCCGACGCCTTCCCCAAGGCCGGGCTGGCGCCCGAACCCGCCGCCCGGGGCGCCTACTACCGCTGGCTGTTCTTCGCCGCCGGTCCGGTGGAGCAGGCGCTCTCCTTGCACCGCTACGGCTTCCACCCCGCGCCGGAGCAGCAGATGCAGCTCGGCTGCGGCACCTACGAATCCGTCGCCGAGACTCTCGCTAAGGCAGTCGCCGGAAGGCGCTATATCGCGGGGGAGCGGTTCTCCGCCGCGGACGTGTACGTGTACGTGTACGTGGGGGCCATGATCGGTTGGGGCATGCGTTTCGGCGGCCTGGAAAAGCACCCCGAGCTCGAGGCGTACTGGGCGGGACTCGAGGGCCGTCCCGCGCACCGCCGGGTCGAGGAGTACGCCCAGCAGACCGCCACCAGGCAGGCGTGGGCCAAGGGCTGAGTACGGTAGGTTGGGGTGAGCCTGCGAATCCCAACGCTTCCTCGATCGGGCGTACAGGCAAGCCCGAGGAGATCGCCAACGCCGTCCTGTGGCTCTGCAGTCCTGGGGCGAACTATATGGTCGGCCATGCGCTGGCCGTGGATTGCACAACCTGTCCGATGAAAGCGCGGTGCTGCCCCAGGACACCGATTTGCAAGATCGCCCGCAGTATCCATGAGGCCGCGAGAGATGTGGCGCGACGTATCGCCACCACGCCGGAGTATCTCCGCTCTCGCTGCGAACGCAAAAAGGTCGAGATGCTCTTCGCGCATCTCAAACGGATCCTGAAAATCGATCGCTTGCGACTGCGTGGACTGACTGGCGCGACCGACGAATTCACTCTCGCAGCGGCAGCGCAGAATCTGCGCCGGATGGCCAAATTGGTACCCCAAGGGCCACCCGTCACGGGATAGGTACGCCTGCTTGAGGCAGAAACCCTCGGAATAACCCGAAAACCTGAGCCTGAAAGCTCAACGAAGTGCCGAAAGGCCGCTGAAAGTGACGAGCCGACCCTTCGGTGGTAATCGTGGCGGGCGACATGCCTGCCGCAAAACCGGGTTTTTCAACAGAATCGACCAGGAGCGGACACCCAACTGCCGCTTCTGGCGTCCGCGAGTTTCTCGATGAATCGAGATGTTCCAAAAACCAGCTCAGGCTTTGCAGACGGCAGGACAAGAAAAGCAGGCATGGAGGCGATAGTTATCACCCGTTGCGGTGATCAGGGCCTGGCTCGCCCAATACCTTGCCTCCCGACGGACGCAGTCGCATGCGCTGCAGATAATCATGAAGGCCTGGCTTTTGTTCCAGCCATACCGAACTGTCGGGCAGACGCTGCAAATAGTCGAGCATGGGCGTGAGGATGGCGTCGGCCATGCTGTAATCCGCTCCGCAGAAATATTCGCGGTTACCCAGCTGCCGCTCCAGAAGCTCCAGAGTCTGGATGACCAAGGGCTCGGAAGCAGCCACAGCTTCCCGGTCGATAGGTCGTGACGGTTGCAGAGGTGAAACAAATAGCAAAAGGTAACGTCGGACCAGCCGGTCGTCGACGTACAAGGCCAGGGCGGCAGACCACTGATCGACCTCGACGCTCTGCGCCAAATCCGGAGGCTGCAGAGACAATTGGGGAAAAGCCTCGTCCAGGTAGCGGCAGATAGTGGTGGTTTCAAAAACCCGCCGCTCTCCATGCAGCAGCACAGGAAGCTTGCCGAAGGGATGTAGAGCCAGATGTTCGGGGCTACGCAGAGCAATCGTATGGCCGTCGACCTCAAGGCCGTACGTGTAGTCCAGCGATTTCTCCTCGCAATACAGCCGAATGCTGCGGACGAAGGTGCTGAATCCCGGACCGAGTATGTGCAGACTCATCGCTGATGCCTCCATGAAGACTGAGGCTGACATACTGACGGGCATGACCTTATGTTCAAGAACATAAACCCGGCTTTTGGCACACTGGCTCCCGACCTTGTCTCGAGGAGAAGAACTGATGCCCTGGCCCAGCACGCAACGTGCAACAACCCGCCAGAGGATTCTGGATAGCGCCGCGCGGCTATTCGCGCAGGAGGGCTTCGAGCAGGTCAGCATCGACGTGATCATGCGGAATGCCGGACTGACTCGCGGGGCCTTCTATCACCACTTCGCCTCCAAGAAGGACCTCTACAACGAAGCCCTTCGAAACGCAGCCCGGGCAGGTGGCGCGCTGCTTGAGCAGGCCGGCACGGAAGGAGTGCAGCAGATGGTGAAGAGCTATCTTCGAATGGAGCACCGGGACGGCAGCCAGATGCACTGCCCCCTGGCTTTCATGGTCAATGATGCCGCTCGGCAAGACGAAGCCATTCGAAGCAGCTATACCCGAATTCTGGCGGCATTCGTTACGCGGCTGGAGAGCGGACTGGAATCGACAACAGCGATGAACCCACGGCGGCGAGCTCTGCAAATCGCGGTGGGCATGATTGGTGGAGTGGCCCTGGCCCGCGCCGTCGACGATGACCAACTGGCGGAGGAGATCCTCGCGGCCTGTCAAACCGGGTGTTTACAGCTCATGGAATCCTGAGATCGCTGGAAGCCTCCGAACGCCACCGCTCAGGGCACCGCAGGTGCGGATCTTTTTTCCCGATCCCGAATGGTCAGGAATAAACCCGATCATTGACCACGGTGCGCAATTGCGCCTTTCATGCCCGGTCAGGCCCGAACGCCAGGATGACCTGGTCGACGAAGCTGCGCAGCTTCGGGGTCAGGCGTTTGGCGGCAAACAGGATATGCATCGGCCTTGCGGGGGCTTCGTAGGCCTGGAGGACCCGAACCAGGCGCCCCGCAGCCAGGTCGTCCTTGAGGGCGACTTCGGGCCCGAGGAGGATGCCGAAGCCATCGAGGGCGGCGGCATGAACTTAGGTGGAGGCTATCTCCTGCTCAAGGCCAAGCATGAACTCATGTCGCTCCTTGCGCGGTATTGCATGCTCACCCTGAACAGTCTTTTCGAAGTAGGGCAAAGAGCCCCACAGCTCGTAATCTCCTACCAGATAGAGTCGATGCTTCGCCCGAGTGGCTGCCACATTCAGCAAATTCGGTTTCGATGCTGCCCACTGAGCCGAGCCCGGATGCTCGCTATCGACGCCCAGCAGCATGAACACGCTGTTCTGTTCTTTACCCTGAAAAGTATGCACGGTTCCGATGCTGCCGTTCATCCAGCGCCTCAATGCCGCACGCTTGGGTGGGAGCGCCTGCCAGTCGGCACCTATCAAGGTTTGTCGCAAGGCTTGGCAAACAGCCTTGAAGGGAGAAATCACATACAGCTCGGGAAGCTTGCCATCTCGCCGGTACAGGCCGACAATCACCGCGGTCAGGAAGTCGATCTGCTCGTTCACGACCTGCTTGCGCGCCACTGGGCCGCGAATATCTACCCAGCAACTGGGAAGCGGGACCAGCGGTACATTCGGTGCCTGGCGCTGAGCAAGCCCAAATACCATCTTATCGGCATAGGCGATGCTATTGGCCAGACTGAACATGGGCTCGTAGCAGCGTCGATGCACGCGCAGCGGGCTGCCGATCCACAACAAACGCTCATCCATCGCCGGCGCAAAGGCGCCGAAGCGACTGGCCTGATCGGCAAGGCGCTGGACGGACACCCGATTGGGTGCGTAGTCCTCCCCTGCGGTGTAAGGCGAAAGGCCACCTAAGGCACTGATCAGCTTGCTGGGGAGAGTGAACACCGGCTCGATCTGCAAAGGGTCCCCGACTACCACACAACGCTTCGCGCGCCACAGAGCGCCGACGGCCGCTTGAGGTACTGCCTGCCCTGCCTCGTCGATGAACAGCCAACCCAGCGAACCCGGCCCCAAGCCACCGAACTGGTTGGCAAAGGAGGCGAAGGTAGTGGAGGCGACCGGCACGATCATGAACAGACTCTGCCAGATGGGCAGGTAGTGTTTCGGATCCGTCGGTTTCTTGTTGTTGAGCAGCTTGGTAATGGCGACGATGTTGGCGCGGAACGGCCCCTTCTCCTTTTCCTTGCCGACCTCGAACAACCATGCCTGGTGCAATTCCAAGGCCGAAGCGAACAGTCTGGAACGCAAGGTTGCCAGTTGCAGATCGTGCCAGAGGCCATTCTTCTGGAACGCGTCGGACTCCAGGTCATCCAGCCTCCTGGGCACTACCGGCCTGCCCAGACGCCTTTCGAGCACCGCGTACTCTTCGACCTGGCAATGCCACATCTGTAGTCGGTTGTCCAGCTCGGCCTCACAGAACTGTAGATGTGTGGCGGCGGCTTTCTGCTCCTGGGCCAGATGACCGCTCAACGCAGCACCCAAGGCCTTGCTTCGCGCATGTGCGTCAAGCTGACTGTGGGCATTTCGGATTCTAGCGCTGGAATATGCCCTGGCCGCCCGCGTACGAAAAAGTCGTGCCCACCAGCCCGGGCGTATTCTGTCGATCAGTTGCTGCTCTTCCCGGAGTCCCGCCAGACTCTGCCGCAAGTCCTGCTGCTTTTTCCGGGCGGCGCAAATGGCGGCATCGGCCTCAGCCAGCTGGCTACGGGCCTGCTCGACAGCCTGCCGTTGCTCGGCAAGGAACCGAGATTCATCGGTACAGCTCAGTACCTGCGACAGCTCGGCCAGTCGGCTCCGTTCGGCCAACGCCAAGCGGACATCAGCATCAGCTTGCTGGAACGCTTGGCGCGCCGCCTCAAAAGAATAGGGGTGATCTTTTTTCAGCCACTCCCAAAGAGTCAGCGGAGTTTCCCTGCTCTTCGTTTCAAAGGACTTGAATACCAGACGCTCGGTGAATCGCTTCCGGTTCTTTGAATTGCCGAGGGCACAGCTGACAAGCCCCCAAGGCACCTGATTCCCCTCGGGAGAAAACGGACCTTTTTTGCTGACCTGTACGGCGAAATTGTGCGCGACCGGCTGCAGGTATCCCACCGACTGCCAAGCCACATCCAACTCCTTGCGCTTGGCCAGAGCGACGGAGATATTTTCCACTGCGGCATTATTGGACGATGCCACAACCATTTCGAAGCCTGTCAACTCGTCTATCAGAGGCCTGATGAAACTTTTGTTCTGATCGCCCTTAAAGCTCACCGCAAGCTTCTTGTCGACAAAGGCATCGCTCGCCCGGGAAAGCCCGGCAAGAACCCTGGCCCGGCGAACGATGTTATCGGCAAATAGATCACGTAACAGAGTGGTTTTGCCTGTGCCCGGTGGGCCATTGACGGCAAACAAGCCGCACTCGCTCAGGTCCTCCAAGGCCGTATTGATCGCGAACTGCTGCATCAGGCTCATCGGATGCTCGGGGGACGCCAGCCAGTGCCCGGCGTTGATCCGTTGCGGCTGCAATGCCCGGTAAATAGCTTCTCGCCCGGCCACCCCGTACAGGTCCACGCGCTGTTCGGCAGCAAGCGGCATCAGATACTGCTGCAGCGTTTGCGGCACAGAGCCGGCACGCACATTATCGATAACCCGCTCAATATCGCGGATATAGAAGCTATTGAGAATCTCAATCTCCTCGAGTGCCTCCTCGTCGTCTTCGTCATCCTCGCTTTCCCGGCTTTTCTGCTCTGCCGACGACGGCTTGCCATCCGGCTCCCCGGCAGCAGGCCTCGACTTGACCCTGGCTTCGAGCACAGCGATGGGATGCGCTGGAGCCGGAGTGAAACCAGCCCAGTCGCAAAGCAGGCGCTGCAAGCAGATGACTTCAGCCGCGCCAAGTGCCTGGCCAACGTTGTCTCCCCGCCCACTCAGGAAGTTGTCAAGCAGATCCTTGAGGCGTTGCTTGGCGGACTCGAAGTGACTGTGACCCAGCGCCTTGAGCCCACTGGCAACGGTCTGGCCCAATGCCCAAGGTGCCGTGGAAATCGAGATGGAATCCAGAATCGGGTGGCCTTCTCTGTCGAGCCTGATCTTGGCGAAACAGGTCTCCCCTTCCAGATCCGTGCGCGCTTCCTCTTCGTAGGCTTGCATGGCGCTCGATTCCTGCCCCGGAGCGCCCAGGAACGGTTGGCAGACGCTGGCAATCTCGGCCTTATCGAAGACGCACAGATAGAGGTTGAACCCGCAGACTTCCTTATCGTCTGGCACATCGATACGGCGCCATTCGCTATCGGTGCATGTCTGCAGCAAGTCGGCGAACAACTTCTTCGACTGCCACTCTTCCAGTTCACTGATACGTTGATCGAGTGCATAAGGTATAAAGAATTCAACCTTGTGCCAGTAATCCAGTATGTCGAGAAATCGTTGCTGTTCGTAGGGCACCAACATCCTGTTTCTCTAGTGACGATGATTCGAAGGGCACGGATTGTACACGGAGCGGCCATAGCCATTTTTTAGGCATCACACTCCCGATATCCTCCGTTTGCACTGTCGCCGAGTTGGGCCTCGCTCAACGAAAAAAGACAACGAAATATTTTTCGTACCCGGATCGTTGGTTTTGGGTCGAGTCCGATCTGTCGTGAAAAGCCGAAATCCAACCCGATATTGACGCTCACAGCAGACAGAAACCAGCCAAGGCCCGTCATTCGGCAAAACGGAACGGCGGAACAGGATTCCGCCGCCACCCATCCGCCGACGAATCGGCACGGGTTCGCTATGCCGGCTCCTTCGTCTCCGCCAGCGGATCGATACTGCCATCGGGCAATATGTACCAGTCCTCACCAAGGATCTCGGATGGGTGCATCGTCCGGTCGGCGCCGTTGCCGCAGGCCAGGGAAGTCGCCGGACAGTACTTGTCGCACCCCCAGCAGATGCGTTCGGGATGCTTGGGGTTCAGGGGAAATTTCTTTGCCATGCTCGCCGCCTGGTGGTGTGAGTCGGAAATTTGCAAGCTGTTTTCGATAAACAATCTAACGTTTTTCCGCCCATGAGGCGATCTTGACTGCGGCGCCGCCGAAGGTGAGTCCTTATCCGTCAAGCAGCCATGTTGGCGGGTTGCACCCGCCCTACGGGCTATAGCCCCACAATCAACAAAACGCCTGAATCCCGGTCTGCGCCCGCCCCAGAATCAGCGCGTGGATGTCGTGGGTGCCCTCGTAGGTGTTGACTACTTCCAGGTTGACCAGGTGGCGGGCCACGCCGAACTCGTCGCTGATGCCGTTGCCGCCCAGCATGTCGCGGGCCAGCCGGGCGATGTCCAGGGCCTTGCCGCAGCTGTTGCGCTTCATCAAGGAAGTGATCTCCACGGACGCGCTGCCCTCATCCTTCATCCGCCCCAGGCGCAGGCAGCCCTGCAGGCCCAGGGCGATCTCGGTCTGCATGTCGGCCAGCTTCTTCTGGATCAGTTGGTTGGCGGCCAGCGGACGGCCGAACTGCTTGCGGTCGAGCACATACTGCCGGGCGGTGTGCCAGCAGGCCTCGGCGGCGCCCAGCGCGCCCCAGCTGATGCCGTAACGCGCCGCGTCCAGGCAGGTGAAGGGGCCCTTGAGGCCGCGCACCTCGGGGAAAGCGCTTTCCTCCGGGCAGAACACCTCGTCCATGACGATCTCGCCGGTGATCGAGACGCGCAGGCCGATCTTGCCATGGATCGCCGGAGCGGACAGGCCCGGCCAGCCCTTCTCCAGCAGGAAGCCGCGAATGGCGCCGGCCTCGTCCTTGGCCCAGACCACGAAGACATCGGCGATCGGGCTGTTGGTGATCCACAGCTTGCTGCCGGTCAGGCGCCAGCCGCCCTCGACCTTCCGCGCCCGGCTGGCCAGGGAGCCGGGGTCGGAGCCGTGGTCCGGTTCGGTCAGGCCGAAGCAGCCGATCCATTCGCCGCGGGCCAGCCTGGGCAGGTACTTCTGCTTCTGCGCCTCGGTGCCGAAGGCGAAGATCGGCAGCATCACCAGGGAGGACTGCACGCTCATCATCGAGCGAAAGCCCGAGTCGATGCGCTCGATCTCCCGGGCGATCAGCCCGTAGCACACGTAACTGAGGCCGCTGCCGCCGTACTCGGCGGGCAGGGTCGCGCCGAGCAGGCCGGCCGCGCCCATTTCGCGGAAGATCGCCGGGTCGGTACGCTCCTGGCGGAAGGCTTCCAGCACCCGCGGCGCCAGCCGTTCGGCGGCGAAGCGCGCGGCGCTGGCTTGCACCAGGCGCTCCTCGTCGCCGAGCTGGCGGTCGAGCAGCAGCGGGTCTGCCCAGTTGAAGGATGCTTGGTCGGCCATGGCGGCTGCTCCTGGCGCGGGGTGGCGGTCGTTCGGCAAACGACGCGGTCATCCTTGATTATCGGAGCAGTTTCCGCCCCCCGCCAGTCGGGCTCCACCTCTCCTCACTCGCGGTAGTCCTCCACCGGCACGCAGGCGCAGAACAGGTGGCGGTCGCCATAGACGTTGTCCACCCGGTTCACCGTCGGCCAGTACTTGTGGGCCCGGGTGTGGGGGGTCGGCGTCACCGCCTCGTCGCGGGCGTAGGCGCGCTGCCAGTCGCCGAGCACGTCGGCCAGGGTGTGCGGGGCGTGCTTGAGGGGGTTGTCCTCGGCCGGCCAGTCACCGGCCTGGACCTTGGCGATTTCCGCGCGGATGTTCAGCATCGCCTCGACGAAGCGGTCCAGCTCGTGCAGGGACTCGCTCTCGGTGGGCTCGATCATCAGCGTGCCGGGCACCGGGAAGGACATGGTCGGGGCATGGAAGCCGTAGTCCATCAGGCGCTTGGCGACGTCCTCCTCGCTGATCCCGGTTTCCGCCTTGAGCGGGCGCAGGTCGAGGATGCACTCGTGGGCGACCCGGCCGTTGCGGCCGCTGTAGAGCACCGGAAAGGCGCCGCCCAGGCGGTGCGCCAGGTAGTTGGCGTTGAGGATGGCCACCTCGGTGGCGGCCTTGAGTTGCGGGCCCATCATGGCGATGTACATCCAGCTGATCGGCAGGATGCTCGCACTGCCCCAGGGCGCTGCGCTGACCGCACCGTTGTCCGGGTTCGGGCCGTCCAGCGGCACCACCGGGTGGTTGGCGATGAAGGGCGCCAGGTGCGTCTTGACACCGATCGGGCCCATGCCCGGGCCGCCGCCGCCGTGGGGGATGCAGAAGGTCTTGTGCAGGTTCATGTGCGAGACATCGGCACCGATGTCCGCCGGGCGCGCCAGGCCGACCTGGGCGTTGAGGTTGGCGCCGTCCATGTAGACCTGGCCGCCGTGGGTGTGGATCACCTCGCAGATCTCCCGCACGCCCTCCTCGTAGACGCCGTGGGTCGAGGGGTAGGTGAGCATCAGGCAGGACAGCGCGGCGCCGGCCTCCTCGGCCTTGCGCTTGAGGTCGGCGAGATCGACGTTGCCGGACCTGTCGCAGTCGACGATGCGCACCTGCATGCCGACCATCTGAGCCGAGGCCGGGTTGGTGCCGTGCGCCGAGGACGGGATCAGGCAGACGTTGCGCTGGCTGTCGCCGCGGCTCAGGTGGTAGCTGCGGATCGCCAGCAGGCCCGCGTACTCGCCCTGGGCGCCGGAGTTGGGCTGCATGCAGATGGCGTCGAAGCCGGTGATGGCGCACAGCCAGGCTTCCAGCTCGTCGATCATCAGGCGGTAGCCCTCGGCCTGCTCGTGCGGGACGAAGGGGTGCAGGCTGGCGAATTCCGGCCAGGTGATGGGCATCATCTGGCTGGTGGCGTTGAGCTTCATGGTGCAGGAGCCGAGCGGGATCATCGCCTGGTTGAGCGCCAGGTCCTTGTTCTCCAGCTGCTTCAGGTAGCGCAGCATCTCGGTTTCGCTGTGGTGGCTGTTGAACACCGGATGCTGCAGGTAGGCCGAGGTGCGCTGCAGCTCGGCGGGGATGCCCGAGGCGGCGATATCGTCCAGGGCGGCGAGGTCGAGATCATGGTCGGCGCCGAGGAAGATCGCCAGCAGCCGCTCGACGGTCTCCGCCGTGCAGGTCTCGTCCAGGCTGACGCCGAGCCGGCCACGGCCAAGGATGCGCAGGTTGATGCGCGCCTCCTGGGCGCTCTCGATGATCGCCGTCTGGGCACCGCCGACCTCCAGGGTCAGGGTGTCGAAGAAGTGCCGGTTGAGACGCTCGATCCCCTTCTGCGCCAGGCCTTCGGCAAGGATGGCGGTCAGCCGGTGGACACGCCGGGCGATGCGCCTGAGGCCTTCGGGGCCGTGGTAGACGGCGTAGAAGCCGGCCATGTTGGCCAGCAGCACCTGGGAGGTGCAGATGTTCGAGTTGGCCTTCTCGCGGCGGATGTGCTGCTCGCGGGTCTGCAGGGCCATGCGCAGGGCGGTGTTGCCGCGGGCATCCTTCGACACCCCGATGATCCGTCCGGGCATGGCGCGCTTGAACTCATCGCGGGTGGCGAAGTAGGCCGCGTGCGGGCCGCCGTAGCCCATCGGCACGCCGAAGCGCTGCGCCGAGCCGAGCACCACGTCGGCGCCCAGCTCGCCCGGCGGGGTCAGCACCAGCAGGGCGAGCAGGTCGGCGGCGACGCAGGCCAGCGCCTGCTGCGCGTGCAGCTGCTCGATCAGCGGCCTGAGGTCGCGGATCTCGCCATGGGTGTCGGGGTACTGCAGGAGGGCGCCGAACACCGCGTGTTCGGTTAGGCTCTCCACGGCATCCACCACCACCTCGAAGCCGAAGCCCTTGGCGCGGGTGCGCACCACCGAGATGGTCTGCGGGTGGCAGTTCTCGTCGACGAAGAAGCGGTTGCTCTTGCTCTTCGCCACGCGGCGGGCCATGGCCATGGCCTCGGCGGCGGCGGTGGCCTCGTCGAGCAGCGAGGCGCTGGCCAGGTCGAGGCCGGTGAGGTCGATGGTCAGCTGCTGGAAGTTCAGCAGCGCCTCCAGCCGACCCTGGGCGATTTCCGGCTGGTAGGGGGTGTAGGCGGTGTACCAGCCGGGGTTTTCCAGCACGTTGCGCAGGATCACCGGTGGTGTAACGGTGCCGTGGTAGCCCATGCCGATCAGGCTGGTCCACAGCGCGTTGCGTTCGGCGTAGCCCCTGAGCTTCGCCAGGGCGCCCTGCTCGTCCAGTGCCTCCGGCAGCTCCAGGGCACGATTCAGGCGGATCGCCGGCGGCACCGTCTGCTCGATCAGCTGGTCACGGCTGGCCAGGCCGAGGCAGGCGAGCATGGCCCGCTGTTCGGCCTCGTCAGGACCGAGGTGGCGCTGCAGGAAGGCGTCGGGCTGCTGGAGTTGGGCGAGACTGGGAGTCTGGGACATGGCGGCTCTCGGCTGAAAAGACGAAGCCCCGACGGGCGAGGCTTCAGGCAAGGAAAGGCTCGGCGACCGGCGCCCGCTGGCGCCGGAAGCGCCTGGTGATCAGGCTTCGGCGGCGCAGGCGGCCTCGTAGCCGGCCGCATCGAGCAGCTTGTCCAGCTCGCCGGCGTCGTTCGGCTTGAGCTTGAAGAACCAGCTGTCGTAGGGGTCGCTGTTGACCTGCTCGGGGCTGTCGGTCAGGGCTTCGTTGACCGCGACAACCACGCCGGCGATCGGTGCGTAGATGTCGGAGGCGGCTTTCACCGATTCCACCACCCCGGCTTCCTGCTCGGCCTCCAGCTGCTTACCGACTTCCGGCAGCTCGATGAACACCACATCGCCCAGGGCTTCCTGGGCATGATCGGAAATGCCCACGGTGATGGTGCCGTCCGCTTCCAGTCGGGCCCATTCGTGGCTGGCGGCGTAACGCAGATCGGCGGGGATATTGCTCATGTCGTGTCCTCGAGTTGGGGGCGAAAGGGCTCGCCCGAAAAATCTAGATCAATGCCTTGCCGTGGCGGACGAAATTCGGCCGGACGACGCGTACGGGAAGCCAGCGGCCGCGGATTTCCACCTCGGCGCGCTCGCCGGTGGCCGCCGGCAGCCGGGCCAGGGCGATGGACTTGCCCAGCGTCGGCGAAAAGCTGCCGCTGGTGATCTCGCCCTCGCCGATGCCCTCCACCCGCACCACCTGGTGGGCGCGCAGCACACCGCGCTCCTCCAGCAGCAACCCCACCAGTTTAGGCTGGCCGCCGGCACGGCGCTGCGCCTCCACCGCCGCGCGGCCGATGAAGTCGCGCTCGACGGGGTCCCAGGCGATGGTCCAGCCCATGTTCGCAGCCAGAGGCGAGACGCTCTCGTCCATGTCCTGGCCGTAGAGGTTCATCCCCGCCTCCAGGCGCAGAGTATCGCGGGCGCCGAAGCCGATGGGGGCGATGCCGGCGCCGACCAGCTCGCTGAAAAAGTCCGGGGCCTGCTCGGCGGGCAGCATGATCTCCAGGCCGTCCTCGCCGGTGTAGCCGGTGCGGGCGATGAACCTGTCGCCCTCGGCCAGCCCCTCGAACGGCTGGAGTTCGTGAATCAGAGCGGCGCGCGAGGCGGACACGAGTTCGCCGGTGCGCGCCCGCGCATGCGGTCCCTGGATGGCCAGCATGGCCAGATCGCGGCGCTCGCACAGTTCGACGGCGCAGCCTGCAGACTGCGCCTGCATCCATGCCAGGCCCCGGAGGCGGGTGGTGGCGTTGAGCACCAGGCGGTAGCCGAAATCGGTGAGATAGACGATGAGATCGTCGATCACCCCGCCGCACTCGTTGAGCATGGCGCTGTAGAGAGCCTTGCCGGGGGCCTCCAGGTGCGCCACGTCGTTGGCCAGCAGATGCTGCAGCCAGATCCGGGCATACGGACCGTGAACATCCACCACGGTCATGTGGGAGATGTCGAAGACGCCGCAGTCACGGCGGACCTGATGGTGCTCCTCGACTTGCGAGCCATAGTGCAGGGGCATGTCCCAACCGCCGAAATCGACGATCTTGGCCCCCAGGGCAAGGTGCTGGTTATAAAGAGGTGTGCGCTGTCCCATGGTGGTTCTCCTTCCGTGCCTGGCGCGTTGCAACGCGAAAGACCTGCAGGACAGGCCGGCCGCGAATGGCGCGCATTGTAGCCGCAAGGTCGAATCTGGTCACGGCGCCGGGAAAGCCGGGGGCCGGACGGCTCCGGCCACGGATTTCAGCCAGGCTGGCGCGCCGAGCGGCGGATCAGGCCGATCACCGGCAGCAGTCCGACCAGCACCAGGGTCAGCGCCGGCAGTGCGGCGCGGGCCCACTCGCCCTCGCTGGTCATCTCGAAGATGCGTACCGCCAGGGTGTCCCAGCCGAACGGACGCATCAGCAGGGTCGCCGGCATCTCCTTGAGCACATCGACGAACACCAGCAGGGTGGCGCTCAGGGTGCCGGGCAGCAGCAACGGCAGGTAGAGCCGCGAGAACAGCTGCGGCCCGCCGACGCCGAGGCTGCGCGCCGCCTCCGGCAGCGACGGGCGGATCCGCGCCAGGCTGCTTTCCAGCGGCCCGAAGGCCACCGCCATGAAGCGCACCAGGTAGGTCAGCAGCAGGGCCGCCAGGCTGCCCAGCAGCAACGGCTTGCCGGCCCCGCCGAGCCAGTTGGACAATGGGATCACCAACTCGCGGTCGAGATGACTGAAGGCGAGCATGATGGACACCGCCAGCACCGAGCCCGGCAGGGCATAGCCGAGGTTGGCCAGGCCGACCGCCGCGCCCATGGTCCGGTCCGGCACCTGGCGCCGGGCGAAGGCCAGCAGCATGGCGCAGGCGACGGTGATCAGCGCGGCGCAGCCGCCCAGATAGAGGGTGTGCAGGATCAGCCCGGTGTAGCGCTCGTCGAGGTCGAAGCGGCCGCGCTGCCAGAACCAAGCCAGCAGTTGCAGGAGCGGCACGACGAAGGCGCAGAGGAACACCAGCCCGCACCAGGCTATGGCCGCCAGTGCCTTGAAGCCACGCAGCTGGTACAGCGCGCGGCCGCACGAGCGCTCGGTGCTCGGCCGCGGCACGCCGCGGGCACGCCGCTCGCCGTAGACCACCAGCATCACCGCCAGCAGCAGCAGACTGGCCAGTTGGGTGGCACTGGACAGGCTGTAGAAGCCGTACCAGGTCTTGTAGATGGCGGTGGTGAAGGTATCGAAGTTGAACACCGAGACGGCACCGAAGTCGGCCAGGGTCTCCATCAGCGCCAGCGCCAGCCCGGCACCGATCGCCGGCCGCGCCATCGGCAGGGCGACGCGCCAGAAGGCCTGCCAGGGCGACTGGCCGAGGACCCGCGCCACCTCCATCAAGCCCTTGCCCTGGGCCAGGAAGGCGCTGCGCGCGAGCAGGTAGACGTAGGGGTAGAAGACCAGCACCAGAACGATGATCACCCCGCCGGTGGAGCGCACCCGCGGCAGCCGCAGGCCGCTGCCGAACCACTCGCGCAAGAGGCTCTGAACCGGGCCGGCGAAGTCCAGCAGGCCTACGAAGACGAAGGCCAGCACATAGGCGGGAATCGCGAAGGGCAGCATCAGCGCCCAGTCCAGCCAGCGCCGGCCGGGAAATTCGCAGAGGCTGGTCAGCCAGGCCAGGCTCACCCCCAGCAGGGTGACACCGATGCCGACGCCCAGCAGCAGGGTCAGGGTGTTGCCAAGCAGGCGCGGCATCTGGGTATCCCACAGATGCTTCCAGATTTCGCCGTCCACTGTGTGCCAGGACAGCGCCAGCATACTGAGGGGCAAAAGTACCAGGGCGGCGATGGCGAAGACGACGGGATACCAATGGCGCTGGGCGGAATGGGACACAACAGCTCCCTGCAACACGGAAAAAAATACGACGGGCTGCAGACGGAGCGATCCGCCCGCAACCCGGGATTGGCAAGACCTCAGGCCGCTTCGGTCAGTTCCAGCCGGCACGGTCCATCAGGCGGATCGCCTCGACCTGGCGCTTGCCGGCAACTTCGACCGGCACGCTGTCGGCCTTGAAGCTGCCCCAGGCGGCGACCTCCTCGGACGGGGCCACCTGCGGATTGGCGGGATATTCCTGGTTGACGTCGGCCAGCAGGTGCTGGGCCTTCTCGCCGGTCATCCACTCCAGCAGCTTTTGCGCGGCCTCCGGATGCGGCGCATGCTTGGTCACGCCGGCACCGGAGAGGTTGACGTGCACGCCGCGGTCGCCCTGGTTCGGCCAGAAGGGCTTAACCTTCAGGCCCGGGTTCTGCTTGTGCAGGCGGCCGTAGTAGTAGGTGTTGGCGATGCCCACGTCGCACTGGCCAGCGTCGATGGCCTGCAACAGGGCGGTATCGTCAGCGAACACGTCGGTGGCCAGGTTGTTCACCCAGCCCTTGACGATCTGCTCGGCCTTCTCCGCGCCATGGGTCTCGATCAGGGTGGCGGTCAGCGACTGGTTATAGACCTTCTTGCTGGTGCGCAGGCACAGGAGGCCTTCCCAGTTCTTGTCGGCCAGGGCCTCATAGGTGGAGAGCTGTTCCGGCTTGACCCGCTCGGTGGAGTAGAAGATGGTCCGCGCCCGCAGCGACAGGCCGTTCCAGGAGCCGGTGCCGGAGCGGTACTGGGCGGGGATGTTCGCCTTGATCACCGCGGAGTCCAGCGGACGCAGCACGCCTTCCTGCTCTGCCTGCCAGAGGTTGCCGGCATCCACGGTGATCAATAGGTCGGCCGGGGTGTTCTTGTCCTCGGCCTTGAGGCGGGCCAGTAGCGGAGCCTCCTTGTCGGTGATGAACTTCACCTTGACCCCAGTCTCGGCGGTATAGGCGTCGAAGACCGGCTTGATCAACTCGTCGATCCGCGACGAATAGACCACGACCTCGTCGGCGGCCTGGGCGACGCCAGAGAGCGCGCCAAGGGCCAGGGCGGCGAGAATGTGCTTGCTTGCCTGCATGGAATCCACCTCGTTTGGATTTTCGAGGCGAATAATAGTGACTAGCATTTAGCTTCACAACTCGCCATGTGTCTCGCGGCGTGTCGCGAACGGCGGAGGCGCCTCTTCAGGCCCGCGCCAGATCGGGCAGATCCCCGCTCAGCCCGAGGGCCTGGCGAACGAACAGGGCCTTCGCCCCGGGCAGGTCGTCCATCCACTTCAGGCCGGCGTTACGCAGCCAGCGCAGCGGCAACGGATCGGCCTGGAACAACCGCTCGAAGCCTTCCATCGCCGCCATCATCGCCAGGTTGTGGGGCATCCGCCGGCGCTCGAAACGGCTCAGCACGCGCAGGTCGGCCAGCCGCTCGCCGCGGGCGCGGGCATGCAGCAGCACCTCGGCCAGAGTGGCGGCATCGAGGAAGCCGAGGTTGACCCCCTGCCCCGCCAGCGGGTGGATGACGTGGGCGGCATCGCCGATCAGCGCCAGGCCGGGCTCGACATAGCGCCGGGCATGCCGCTGGCGCAACGGGATGCACTGCCGCGGGTCGACCTCCAGCACCGCGCCGAGCCGCCACTCGAAGGCCGCACCCAGCGCCGCGGCGAAAGCCGCATCGTCCAGAGTCATCAGGCGCTCGGCCTGCTCCGGGGTGATCGACCAGACGATCGAGCACCAGCGGCGGTCGCCACCCCGCTCCAGCGGCAGGAAGGCCAACGGACCGTCGTCGGTGAAGCGCTGCCAGGCGGTACGGCGGTGCGTCTCGGCGCAGCGCACACTGGTGACGATGGCACGGTGCAGGTAGTCCCACTCGCGGGTGGCACAGCCGGCCAGGCGGCGGATCGTCGAGTTGGCGCCGTCGGCGGCGACCAGCAGCGGCGCACGCAGCTGGCGGCCGTCGCCGAGGCTGACCAGCCAGCCGTCGCCGGAACGGCGCAGGCCGTCCAGGCGCACCGCGGACAGCAGCCCGATCCCGCTGCCGGCCAGGCGCTCGAGCAGGGCGTCCTGCACCACACGATTCTCGACGATATGGCCTAACACCTCGGCATGCACGCTAGTCGCGGCGAAATGGATCTGCCCGGTGCCGGAGCCGTCCCACACATGCATCTCGCCGTAGGGAGCGGCGCGCCGGGCGCGGATGCCCTCCCAGGCACCGAGGCGATCGAGGATGCGCTGGCTGGCGGCGGACAACGCACTGACCCGCGGTTCGAAGGGCGCGTCATGGGGCCAGGGGGCCACCTCGAGCGGCCCGCGGTCCAGCAGGAGGATATCCAGGCCGCTGTTCTGCAGGGCCAGCGCCAAGGCGCTGCCGACCATTCCGGCACCGACGATGATCAGATCCGCGTGCATGCTTTCCTCAATTCGCAAGGGGCGTCCAGCCAGGCCCGCCGTTCTTCGATGATCCCGTGCCGGCCTCAGACCTGCATACGGGTGCCGAGCCCCATGCCCTGGCGGGCGAACCAGCGCTTCGCCGGCGGCAGCAGATCGAGGCCGAGCAGGCCGAGACTGCGCCCGTCGGCGAGCAGCGGCGTGGCCGTGGCGAACAGCCGGGTGACCCGGTCGGAGAAACCCACGGTCAGTTGCTGGTCGAGACGCTGGCGGGCCTGGTAGCGCAGCAGGGTGGCGAAGTCGCCAGGCTCGGCCGGACTGCCCAGCAGCTCCTCGGCCAGGCACAGGGTGTCGCGCAGGGACAGGTTGTAGCCTTGGCCGGCGATCGGGTGCAGGCTGTGGGCGGCATTGCCGAGCAGGACCAGATGGGGCCGCACCTGCTCCTCGGCCTCGACCAGCGTCAGCGCATAGGGATGGCGGGCGCCCAGCTGGCGGAAGGCGCCGAGGCGATAGCCGAACTGCTGCTGCAGCTCGTCGAGGAACTGCCGCTCGTCCAGCGCCAGCAGCCGGCCAGCATCGCCCGCCGGCCGGGTCCAGACCAGCGCGCAGCGGTTCTCCGCCAGCGGCAACAGGGCCAGCGGGCCGTCCTGGGTGAAGCGCTCGAAGGCCTGGCCGCGGTGCGGCTCGCTGGGCGTGAGGTTGGCGATCAGTGCCGTCTGCCCGTAGGGCTGGTGGTGCACATGGATGCCGAGCTGCTCGCGCAGATCGGAGCGGCCGCCGTCGGCGAGCACCGCTAGGGCGCAGTCGAGGTGACCGTCGTCATCCAGGTGCAGCCGGTAGCCGTCGCTCAGGGGAGTCATGCGCAGCACCTCGGCCGGGCAACGCCAGGCGACCACCTCGGAATCCAGCGCCTGCCACAGGCACTCGCCGAGCCAGGCGTTCTCGACCACGTAGCCGAGGGCCGGCACGCCCTCCTCCGCCGCCCGCAGGCGCGCAGCGCCGAAACGGCCGCGCTCGGAGACGTGGATCTGCAGGATCGGCTCGGCGCGGCGGGCGATCGCCGGCCACAGGCCGAGGCGCTCGTAGATTCGCCGGGTGCCGAAGGACAGCGCCGAGGAGCGCCCGTCGTAGCTCGGCTGATAGGCCTCGCCGGGCGCGTGGGGCTCGATCAGCACGATCCGCCAGCCGCGCGCCTTGGCGCCCTCCTGCAGGGCCAGGGCCAGACTGGCGCCGACCAGGCCGCCGCCGACAATCGCCAGCTCCACCCGTGTCATGTTCAGGCCACCTGGCCGCGAGCCACGGCCATCAGTGCCTCGATCTCGGCGACGCCCTTCGGCACGCTGTCGGTGAGGATTTCGCAGCCGTCGCGGGTGACCACCACGTCATCCTCGATGCGCACGCCGATACCGCGCCATTTCCGCTCGACCTTGTCGTTGTCCGCGGCGATATAGATACCCGGCTCGACGGTCATCACCATGCCCGGCTCGAGCACGCGCCACTGGCCGTCGATCTTGTAGTCGCCTACGTCGTGCACATCCATGCCCAGCCAATGGCCGGCACGGTGCATGTAGAAGGGCTTGTAGGCCTCGGCGGCGATCAGCTCGTCAATATTGCCCTGCAACAACCCCAGCTCCACGAGCCCGGCGGTGATCACCCGTACCGTGGCCTCGTGGGCCTCGTTCCAGTGGCGGCCCGGGGCGATATACCTGAACGCCTCCAGATTGGCGGCCAGCACCAACTCGTAGATGGCCTTCTGCTCGGGCGAGAAAGTGCCGTTGACCGGGAAGGTGCGGGTGATGTCGCTGGCGTAGCAGTCGATCTCGCAGCCGGCGTCGATCAGCACCAGATCGCCGTCGCGGAGCATCCTGTCGTTCTCCCGGTAGTGCAGGATGCAGGCATTGCGCCCGCCGGCGACGATCGAGCCGTAGGCCGGCATCTTCGCCCCGCCCTTGCGGAACTCGTATTCCAGCTCGGCCTCCAGGTGGTATTCGCAGAGCCCCGGACGGCTGGTCTGCATGGCGCGCACATGGGCTCGGGCGGAGATGGCCGCGGCCTCGCGCATCACCGCCACTTCGGCGGCGCTCTTGTATAGGCGCATGTCGTGCAGCAGATGATCGAGGGCGACGAACTCGCTCGGCGGCTGCGCGCCCTGGCGGGCCTTGGAGCGGATGATCTTGATCCACTCCATCAGCCGATGGTCGAACGCCTCGTTGCTGCCGATGGCGTAGTAGACGCGGCCGCGCCCCTCGATCAGGCCAGGCAGGATCTCGTCGATGTCGGCGATGGGAAAGGCGTCATCAGCGCCGTAGTCGCACACCGCGCCTTCCTGGCCGGCGCGCAGGCCGTCCCAGAGCTCGCGCTCGGGATCGCGCTCGCGGCAGAAGAGTACGTATTGGCCATGCTCGCGGCCGGGAATCAGGGCGATCACCGCCTCCGGCTCAGGGAAGCCCGAGAGGTACTGGAAGTCGCTGTCCTGGCGGTACACATGTTCGACGTCGCGATTGCGGATATACATTGGCGCCGCGGGCAAGATGGCGATGCTGTTGGGCTCCATCTGCACCATCAACTCCTTGCGCCGACGGGCGTATTCCGATTTCGGGATGCAGGTCATGTACGCTCCTCGTTGACTGGAAAGGCGTCTGTGCCTCAGTGCACGGACGGCTTGGGCGCCGGCGCGACCGGCCCGACGCATTCGGCGAACAGCAGGAGCGGCGCGACCCGGAGGTACTCCATGACCTCCATGTAGGCGGCCTCGCCCTCCTCGGACTCCTCCAGCGAGCCCTGCACCTGGGCGATGGCAGCAAGATCCTGCAACACTTCCGTGGCCTCCGCGCTCAGTGGAGTGTCGCGGGCGGTCAGGCCGAAACCGCCGAGAAAGCCCTGGCACCACTGCCCCAGGGCGGTGGCACGTTCGGCCAGCGGCGCCTCGTCGGAGGGCAGCAGCAGGACCACAGTGACCTCGCCGCCGGCCAGCTCGCCCTTGACCATCTCCTGCAGACCGACCAGCGCCTGGCGCACATTGTCCGGAGTCTGGCTGCCGAGCAGGTCAGCGGCATCGGTCAGCCAGGCGTCGGCCTCGAAGCCAGCTCCAGCACAGCTGCGGCCGAGCAGCAGGCCGTGCAGCTCCGCCGGAGACACATCCCGGCCGGTCGTGGCCAGCAGGGCGGAGAAAGCTGTGTAGGGGGATTTATCGGTAGACATATCGGACTCGCCCTCCCCGTTCGCCCGGCTTGGCCGCGCTTCGCAAAAACGGCGGCAGCTATAGGCGCCACGGGGAGCAAATGACTAGAATGTGATCGCGTATCCTAGCACCGGCGGATGCACCAAGACCATCGAAGCGCGCCGCCGGAGTCTCGAGTCCTGTTCACTCGCAGAGAAAGAGGTGCCATGGAAGACGACGACCTGCAAGCCCTCACCCGCCAGCTGGAACTACTGATCCAGCGTCTTGAGCAGATCAAGGCCCACAACCGGCTTCTCTTGTTGAATGAAAAGGCCTGGCGAGAAGAACGCGCCCACCTCATCGAAAAGAACGAAATCGCCAGGCATAAGGTCGAATCGATGATTTCACGTCTGAAAGCCCTGGAGCAGGACTCATGAGCCAGCCGCACACCATCACAGTCCATATCCTCGACAAGCACTACTGCATCGCCTGCCCACCGGAAGAACGGGCCAACCTGGAAAGCGCCGCCCGCTATCTTGATGGAAAAATGCGGGAAATCCGTTCGAGTGGCAAGGTTATCGGCGCCGATCGCGTCGCGGTGATGGCCGCTCTCAACATTACTCATGATCTGCTGCACAAGCAGGAGCGCCTGGATCTGCAGGCCGGCTCGACCCGCGAACAGGTCCGCACCCTGCTCGAGCGGGTCGACCGCGCCCTGACCAATAATCCGGATGAGCTGACGACCTGACTCCCCTTCGGTTCAGGTATACTGGCGATCACTCTCTGGTGTGTACGCCAGTCGGCCACGTCCCTCTCCCGATACGCAAAACTTTGGAGGCTGTACGTGTGACCCGTGTGCATGTCCGCCTGACGGAAAGCCTTAAAGTCATCGTCAGTCGCCACCTTGAACTTTCGGGTTCAAGGGTCAAGCCGGCAGCGGCACTTCGGGGAGCCCACTTTCTGCGATTGCAGCGACGCGGCGAATCCATCAGGATCGCTGCCAATTCATTCCTGATATTCACTCACCGGGCATGATCGAAACCGCCGGCCTTTCCCGCGCCCAGCTGCGCCGCCTGCTCCGCCAGCGGCGTCGCGCGCTCGGCCCTCACCGCCAACGCCAAGCCGCCCAGCGGCTCTATCTCCAGCTCGCGCAGCATCCGCTGTTCCGCCGCTGCCGCCACGTGGCGCTATACCTGCCCAACGATGGCGAGATCGATCCCGGGCTGCTGCTCGAAGCCGCCCAGCGCCGCGGCAAGGCGACCTACCTGCCGGTGCTCAATGCCTGGCCGGCGACGCGCATGGTGTTCCAACGCATCCATCCCGGCGAGGCGCTGCGCCTGAACCGCTTTCGCATCCGCGAACCCAACCCGAACCGGGCCCGGCAGCGCAAGGTCTGGGCACTGGATCTGCTGCTGATGCCCCTGGTCGGCTTCGATCCCGAGGGCGGACGGCTGGGCATGGGTGGTGGATTCTACGATCGCAGCCTGGCCTATCGGGCCCGCCACAAATACTGCCGCAAACCCGCGCTGCTGGGCCTGGCCCACGAATGCCAGAAGGTCGATCGACTGGCGCTGGCCAGCTGGGATGTGCCACTCGAGGCTACGGTGACGGACAGGGCCTGGTATGCGGCCGCGAAGAGGATGGCGAGGAGGGAGCAGTTGCACCGCGATCCCTGCGGCGCCTGCGAATAGATCAAAGACTCCGGAACAGGCTCGGCGACCGAACGCTCTGCTGTTTTTCCCAGTGGCTTTGCGCGTAGCCTGTGGTGACCACCCCCAGTCCGAAGAGAATGACAAGAACCCACAGTAGATCTGGCTTGCGCTTCATCGATTGCCTCCCCCTTCAAGGCACATCACGATGATGAACAGCGATGAATGGTGGCTACAGAAGCCACCCTCCCCCCAAGAAGCGGCGGCATTCTCCGCCAACTCAATCAGTCAATCAAACCCCGGTCATCACTAAGATCGAAGCTTCATCCGACATCCCGATGACCGGCACCCGGAGCCAATTTCCATGCCGTACTGGCTGATGAAATCCGAACCCGACGCGTTATCCGTGACTACACTACAGCGCCTCAGCCAGGCGCGCTGGGATGGAGTGCGCAATTATCAGGCGCGCAATTTCCTGCGAAGCATGCAACCTGACGAACTGTTCTTCTTCTACCACTCGAGCTGTCCGCGCCCGGGGATTGCCGGGATCGGTCGGATCATCAAGGCAGCCTATCCGGACCCCAGCGCCCTCGAGCCGCAAAGTCCCCATTTCGATGCCAGGGCCAGCACGGAGAAAAATCCGTGGACCGCAGTCGATGTGGAGTTCGTCGAGGCTTTTACCGAAGTTATCGATCTGGCACGCCTGCGCAACGCCCCGGGACTGGCGAAACTGCCGCTGCTGCAGAAGGGCAGCCGGCTCTCGGTGATGCCGGTGGACACCGGCGAGTGGGCTGCCACGCTCGCGCTGCGCTGAGCGGGCAGGCGGCGTAGATCGTCAGGCCCGAGGCGCGTAGGCGAAGACGTCGGCGCGCATCTGCCGGACATCCATGCCGGCCTCGACCAACGCATCCAGGGTGGCGTAGACCATGCTTGGCGAACCGCTGGCATAGACGTGCAGCGCCCGAAGATCGGCGAAGTCCTCGCGCACCGCCTCATGCAGCAGGCCGCAGCGTCCCTCCCAGTCGCACAGGTCGCTGACCACCCGGTGCAGGTGCAGCTTGGGCAGGCGCTGCCACTCGTCCCCATATGGCAGCCGGTAGAAGTCCTCCGGTCGCCGTGCACCCCAGTAGAGATGGATCGGATGGGCGAAGCCGTTCGCCCGGCAATGCTCCACCAGGCTCTGCATCTGCGCCATGCCGGTACCGGCGGCGATCAGCACCAGCGGCCCGTCCGGCAGATCGGCCAGATGGGCGTCACCGAACGGTAGGCGCACTCGAACGAAGCCTTGGCGACGAATGAATGCCAGCAGCTCCCGGGCCGACGCCTCGCGCGCCAGGACGTGCAGCTCCAGCTCGCGCCCCATGTCTGGCGCCGAGGCCAGGGAGAAGGAGGAGAAGCTGCCGTCCTCGCGCTGCAGTTGCAGGTACTGTCCGGCGTGGTAGCGCGGTGGCTTGCCCGCCGGGGCGCGCAGTCGCACGCAGAACACGTCGCCGCCGAGCTCCGCACACTCGGTCAGCTGGCAGCTCAGCTCGCGCAGTGGCAGCTCGCCCGGCGCCAGCACGCCACTCCAGTGCAGCAGACAATCCTCCAGCGGCTCGGCCTGGCAGGCCAGCAGCTCGCCCTGAGCGAGCACCTCGCCGCCCTGGCGCACTCGCCCCCCGATCAGGCGCGCCGAGCAGGCATGGCAGTTGCCGTTGCGGCAGCTTTGCGGGCACTCATAGCCGAGACGGAGTGCGGCATCGAGGATGGATTCGCCGATACCTATTTCGAGTTCGGCGCCGGAGGGTTGCAGGGTCACTTTCATGATGTTCCGCCCCTGAAGAGGTAAATCGTGGGAGCGGCCTGGACCGCGAAAGAGTGATACCGCCCCCTCAGTCGATGCCCAGCAACGGCCAGAGTTCGTCGACGCGCTGCTTCACCGCCGGGTCCTGGCGGATAGCCCGCCCCCACTCGCGACTGGTCTCGCCCGGCCACTTGTGGGTGGCATCCAAGCCCATCTTCGAACCCAAGCCGGAGATCGGCGAGGCGAAATCGAGGTAGTCGATCGGCGTATTGTCGATCAGCACTGTGTCGCGCTTGGGATCCATGCGCGTGGTGACGGCCCAGATCACATCGTTCCAGTCGCGGGCATTGATGTCGTCGTCGGTGACGATGACGAACTTGGTATACATGAACTGACGCAGGAACGACCAGACCCCGAGCATCACCCGCTTGGCGTGGCCCGGGTACTGCTTCCTGATGGTCACCACCGCCATGCGGTAAGAGCAGCCCTCCGGCGGCAGGTAGAAGTCGACGATCTCCGGGAACTGCTTCTGCAGGATCGGCACGAACACCTCGTTCAGCGCCACGCCGAGCACTGCCGGCTCATCCGGCGGCCGCCCGGTATAGGTGCTGTGGTAGATGGCGTCGCGTCGGCGGGTGATGCGCTCGACGGTGAACACCGGAAAGCGGTCGATTTCGTTGTAGTAGCCGGTGTGGTCGCCATAAGGCCCCTCGTTGGCCATCTCGCCGGGATGGATGTGGCCTTCGAGGACGATCTCGGCACTGGCCGGCACCTGCAGGTCGCTGCCGACGGCCTTGACCAGCTCGGTGCGCCGGCCGCGCAGCAGGCCGGCGAAGGCGTATTCGGACAGGGTGTCCGGCACCGGGGTGACCGCGCCGAGAATGGTCGCCGGGTCCGCCCCCAGCGCCACCGCCACCGGGTAGGGGCGATCCGGATGCTTCTGGCACCACTCGCGGTAGTCGAGGGCGCCGCCGCGGTGGCTGAGCCAGCGCATGATCACCTTGTTGCGGCCGATCACCTGCTGGCGGTAGATGCCGAGGTTCTGCCGTTCCTTGTTCGGCCCACGGGTGATGGTCAGGCCCCAGGTGATGAGCGGAGCAGCATCGCCTGGCCAGCAGTGCTGCACGGGCAGCTTGCCGAGGTCGACATCCTCGCCCTCGAGAATCACCTCCTGGCAGGGTGCGTCCTTGAGCACCTTGGGCGCCATGCTGACCACCTTCCTGAAGACCGGCAGCTTGCTCCAGGCATCCTTGAGCCCCTTGGGCGGTTCCGGCTCCTTGAGGAAGGCCAGCAGCCTGCCGATCTCGCGCAGCTCGGAGACATCCTCGGCGCCCATGCCAAACGCCACGCGCTGCGGCGTGCCGAACAGGTTGCCGAGCACCGGCATGTCGAAGCCAACCGGCCTCTCGAACAACAGCGCAGGGCCCCCACGACGCAGGGTGCGGTCACAGATTTCGGTCATTTCCAGCACGGGCGAAACCGGCGTCTGGATGCGCTTGAGCTCACCGCGCGCCTCCAGGGCACGCAGGAACTCGCGGAGGTCGGAATATTTCATGGGAGCTGCGAGCCTCTGACTGCAAGCCAAAAGCCAGAGCGTGACGGCGCCAACCGGCACCTTTTGCAGCCTGAGGCTTGCGGCTTGTCGCTGCGGATTATTTCCGCTTCATCGACTGAAAGAATTCCTCGTTGGTCTTGGTGTCCTTCAGACGATCGAGGAGGAATTCGATGGCGGCGATCTCGTCCATAGGATGCAGGATCTTGCGCAGGATCCACATACGCTGCAGCTCCTCCTCACCGGTCAGGAGCTCTTCGCGACGGGTGCCGGAACGGTTGATATTGATCGCCGGAAACACGCGCTTCTCGGCAACGCGCCGGTCCAGCTGCAGCTCCAGGTTGCCGGTGCCCTTGAATTCTTCGTAGATCACTTCGTCCATCTTCGAGCCGGTTTCCACCAGCGCGGTGGCGAGGATGGTCAGGCTGCCGCCCTCCTCGATGTTGCGCGCGGCGCCGAAGAAGCGCTTGGGCTTCTCCAGGGCATGGGCGTCGACACCGCCGGTAAGCACCTTGCCGGAGCTGGGGATCACGGTGTTGTAGGCGCGTGCCAGGCGGGTGATGGAGTCGAGCAGGATGACCACGTCCTTCTTGTGCTCGACCAGGCGCTTGGCCTTCTCGATGACCATCTCGGCGACCTGCACGTGGCGGGTCGGCGGCTCGTCGAAGGTGGAGGCAACCACTTCGCCGCGCACGGTGCGCTGCATCTCGGTCACTTCTTCCGGACGCTCGTCGATCAGCAGGACGATCAGATGTACTTCTGGGTTGTTGCGCGTGATGTTACTGGCGATATTTTGCAGCATGATCGTCTTGCCCGCCTTCGGCGGCGCGACGATCAGACCGCGCTGGCCCTTGCCGATCGGCGCGCAGAGATCGATCACGCGGCCGGTGAGGTCTTCGGTGGAGCCGTTGCCGGCTTCCATGGTGAGACGGACGTTGGGGAACAGCGGGGTGAGGTTTTCAAAGAGAATCTTGTTCTTCGCGTTTTCCGGCCGATCGAAGTTGATCGAGTCGACCTTGAGCAGTGCGAAGTAGCGCTCGCCCTCCTTCGGCGGGCGGATCTTGCCAACGATGGTATCGCCGGTACGCAGGTTGAAGCGGCGGATCTGACTCGGCGAGACGTAAATGTCGTCCGGACCGGCCAGGTAGGAGGAGTCCGCACTGCGCAGGAATCCGAAGCCATCCTGAAGGATCTCCAGCACGCCATCACCGGAAATTTCCTCGCCGCTTTTCGCATGCTTCTTCAGCAGGGAGAAGATCACATCCTGCTTGCGCGAACGGGCCATGTTCTCCAGGCCCATCTGTTCGGCCATTTCCAGCAGTTCGGTAATAGGCTTTTGCTTGAGTTCGGTCAGATTCATAAGACGATTAAGAGGGCAGAAAGCGTTGAGCTTGAGAAAGCCGCGCCGCAGGGAAGGCGATCGGATCGCTGTGCTTATTCTAAAGGGGTGCGTCGGCGACGACTGACGGAGGACAGCGGTAAACTCGCTGCGAGAGCCGAATCTAACACCCTGAAAAAGGTGCGTCCAGCCTCACACGATAAAAACAGCCCCCGAACCCGGCGAGAAAGCCGCTCTCGGCCTCTATCAATACGCGCCGATTGCCAGGCTCGGGACCACGGGACCAGCCAACCCTGGCTTGCACGCTTTCAGCCGGTCCGGGAAAGGAAGATGCGCTTGGCAGGCAGACTCAGATATTGCTGTCGAGGAAGGCTGCCAGTTGCGACTTGGACAGGGCACCGACCTTGGTCGCCTCGACATTGCCGCCCTTGAACAGCATCAGGGTCGGAATGCCGCGCACCCCATACTTCGCCGGAGTACCCTGATTTTGGTCAATATTCAGCTTGCAGACCTTCAGCTTGCCCTCGTAATCCTTGGCAATTTCGCTGAGCACCGGGGCGATCATCTTGCACGGTCCGCACCATTCGGCCCAGTAGTCGACAAGCACTGGGCCCTCGGCCTGGAGCACATCCTGCTCGAAGCTGGCGTCGCTGACATTGGTGATGAGTTCGCTCATGGAAAATCTCCGTGGTCGGAAGCACAAATTTCCGAGCATGATAGCCCGCATTGGCCTGCACAGGAAGGTAAGCACGCCGCCCTGCCCCGCCTCCAGCCCCTCTGACGTGCGGCAAACCGCGCCTGGACGCAAGCTGGCGACCAGTCGCGCGAGGCACCGGAGCGAGCCCGCCTGCGCATCGCTCCGAGCGTCTCAGGGAGACATTCGGGCGCATCGTCCCCAACCGGCACCAAACCTTATAATAGACCGTTTACCGCTCAACCTGCTTTGGACCCTTCATTCGGAAACTGGTACAACTGCTCTCCCGTGGCCGGGCAGCGCGGTTCTGCCATCGAGACACCTGACATGCCAAAAACCCAAGCCGAGAGCTTTCCCCTGATTGCCGCCATCGACCTTGGCTCCAACAGCTTCCACATGGTGTTGGCCAAGCCTGATCGGACCGAAATCCGCCCCCTCGAGCGCCTGGGCGATAAAGTCCAGCTGGGTGCAGGGCTCGACGACCAGCACCAGCTCAGCGAGGAGGCCATGCAACGCGGGCTCGACTGCCTGCGCCGCTTCGCTCAACTGATCAACGGCCTGCCGAAGGGGGCGGTGCGCATCGTCGCCACCAACGCCCTGCGCGAGGCGCGTAACCGCAACGCATTCATCCGCCGCGCCAATGAGATACTCGGCCACCCGGTGGAAGTGATTTCCGGCCGCGAAGAGGCGCGCCTGATCTATCTCGGCGTCTCCCACACCCTGCCCACCGCGACCGGCAAGCGGCTGGCCGTGGACATCGGTGGTGGCAGCACGGAATTCATCATCGGCGAGAATTTCGAACCGCTGCTACGCGAAAGCCTGCAGATGGGCAGCGTCAGCTACACCCGCAACCACTTTGCCGACGGCAAGATTACCCCGGCCCGCTATGCCCAGGCCTACACCGCGGCGCGCCTGGAGCTGATGTCCATCGAGAATGCCCTGCAGCGCCTGGGCTGGCAGGAAGCGGTGGGCTCCTCGGGGACCATCCGTGCGGTCGGCCAGGCGATCCAGAGCGGAGGTCATAGCAATGGTGAGGTGACCGCCGAAGGCATCGCCTGGCTGAAGCGCAAGCTGTTCAAGCTCGGCGACGTGGACAAGCTGGACATGGACGGCCTCAAGGCGGATCGCCGGGCCATCTTTCCCGCCGGCCTGGCGGTTCTGGAGGCGGTGTTCGACGCCCTGCAGCTGCAGACGATG
Source organism: Azotobacter armeniacus (assembly GCF_054779355.1). Classification (NCBI taxonomy): domain Bacteria; kingdom Pseudomonadati; phylum Pseudomonadota; class Gammaproteobacteria; order Pseudomonadales; family Pseudomonadaceae; genus Azotobacter; species Azotobacter armeniacus. The sequence goes on along the minus strand of NZ_BAAGYK010000103.1, from coordinate 35,541 downwards.
ACCTACTCGGACGGCGCCCTGCGCGAAGGTGTGCTTTACGACCTGCTCGGCCGCCATCATCACGAGGACGTCCGTGAACGCACCCTCGGCTCGCTGATGGAGCGCTATCACGTCGATGTGGAACAGGCGGCGCGGGTCGAGGCCAAGGCGCTCTCGGCACTAGAGCAGGTCGCTGCGGCCTGGGGCCTGGAGGACGAGAGTCATCGCGAACTGCTTGGCTGGGCTGCGCGGGTGCACGAGATCGGCCTGGACATCGCCCACTACCACTACCACAAGCACGGCGCCTATCTGGTCGAGCACTCCGACTTGGCCGGCTTCTCCCGCAAGGACCAGCAGATGCTCGCCCTGCTGGTCCGCGGCCATCGACGCAACATCCCGCGGGACAAGTTCAACGAATTCGGCAGCGACGATGGCGACAAGCTGGTGCGGCTGTGCATCCTGCTGCGCGTCGCGATCCTCTTCCACCACATCCGCGGCACCCAGGAGATGCCCAAGGTGCAGTTCCGCGCCAGCGAATGCGAGCTGGAGCTGACCTTCCCCGAGGGCTGGCTGAACGCCAACCCACTGACTCAGGCCGACTTCGAACAGGAAGCCAAGTGGCTGGCGCGAGCCGGCTACAACATTCAGGTACGCTGAGCCACTGACGACGGAGCCGCTGTCGTGGCGGCTCCGCCGCGATTTCAGCGCGCACCGAGCAAGGGACTGCTCAGCTTCTCCAGCAGCATCGCCTGGGCATTACGCGGATTCTGGTTGCCGCTCGGGCTGTTGCGCAGGTAGCTGCCGTCGGGCTGCAGCTGCCAGCTCTGGGTGTTGTCGCCGAGGTACGCATCCAGCTCCTTCTTCACCCGCAGCATCAGTCTCTTGCCCTCCACCGGAAAGCAGGTCTCGACTCGCCGATCGAGGTTGCGCTCCATCCAGTCGGCACTGGACAGGTAGAGCCTTTCCTCGCCATCGTTGAGGAAATAGAACACCCGCGTGTGCTCGAGGAAGCGGCCAATGATCGAGCGTACCTGGATGTTGTGCGAGACCCCCAGGATACCCGGGCGCAGACAGCACATGCCGCGCACGATCAGATCGACCCGCACCCCGGTCTGGCTGGCCTTGTACAGCGCCCGGATCATCTTCGCATCGGTCAGCGAATTGATCTTGATGATGATGTGCGCCGGCCTGCCCTCGCTGGCATGCTGGGTCTCGCGGGCGATCATGTCGAGCAGGGCCTTCTTCAGGGTAAAGGGCGCATGCAGCAGCTTCTTCATGCGCAGAGTCTTGCCCATGCCGATCAGTTGGCTGAACAGCTTGGAGACGTCCTCGCAGAGCGCCAGGTCGGCGGTCAGCAGGCTGTAGTCGGTGTACAGGCGGGCATTGCCGGTGTGGTAGTTGCCAGTCCCGAGATGCGCGTAGCGGCGCAGCTCGCCGTTCTCGCGACGCAGGATCAGCATCATCTTGGCGTGGGTCTTGAACCCGACCACGCCGTAGATGACCACCGCGCCGGCCTGCTGCAGGCGGCTGGCCAGCTGCAGGTTGGACTCCTCGTCGAAGCGCGCGCGCAGCTCGACCACCGCAGTGACCTCCTTGCCGTTGCGGGCCGCCTCCACCAGGGCATCGACGATCTCCGAATTGGCCCCGGAGCGGTATAGCGTCTGCTTGATCGCCAGCACATAGGGGTCCTTGGCCGCCTGGCGCAGCAGATCGACCACCGGCGTGAAAGACTCGAACGGATGCAGCAGCAGCATGTCCTGCTTGCCGATCACGTTGAACATGTTCTCGCTGTTCTGCAGCGCCTTGGGAATCACCGGGGTGAAGGGGGCGTGCTGCAGTTCCGGGTGGCTGTCCAGACTGGTGATGCTGAACAGCCGGGTCAGGTTGACCGGCCCGTCGACCCGATACATCTCTGTCTCGGACAGGCCGAACTGCTTGAGCAGGTAGCCGGTCAGGTGCTGCGGACAGATGTCTACCACCTCCAGCCGTACCGCATCACCGAAGCGCCGGGAATACAGCTCGCCGCGCAGGGCGCGGGCCAGGTCCTCGACATCCTCGTCCACCGACAGGTCGGCGTTGCGGGTCAGGCGGAACTGGTAGCAGCCCTTGACCTTCATACCCTGGAACACGTCGTCGGCATGGGCATGGATCATCGAGGAGAGGAACACGAAGTTGTCGCCGGGACCGCCCACCTCCTCCGGAATCCGAATCACCCGCGGCAGCAGGCGCGGCGCCGGCAGTATGGCCAGACCGGAATCGCGGCCGAAGGCATCCAGCCCCTCCAGCTCGACGATGAAGTTCAGGCTCTTGTTCACCAGCAGCGGGAAGGGGTGCGTCGGATCGAGGCCGATCGGCGTGATGATCGGTGCAATCTCCTCGCGAAAGTAGCGACGCACCCAGGCCTTGACCTTGGGCGACCAGTTCCGGCGGCGGATGAAGTTGATCTGGTGGCGGGCCAGTTCGGGCAGCAGCACCTCGTTGAGGATGGCGTACTGGCGGGCCACCAGCTCATGCACCTGCTCACCGATCCAGGGCAGCGCCTGATGTGGCTGCAGGCCGTCGGCACCGGCCAGTTCGCGGGCGAAGGCGACCTGCTTCTTCAGGCCGGCGACACGGATCTGGAAGAACTCGTCAAGGTTGCTGGAGAATATCAGCAGGAACTTCAACCGCTCGAGCAGCGGATAGGATTCGTCCAGCGCCTGCTCCAGCACGCGGGCATTGAACTGCAGCTGGGACAGCTCGCGATGGATGTATAGGCTGGTGTCGTCCAGACTCGGCACCGGCGCGAGCGGCGCCTCCGGGGCCGACTCATCCTGGACGGGCTCCGCTTCCTGTTCGGGCTCCGCCTCCTGGAGCTCGGCGAGCGGCTCTTGTGCCGGTTCGGCTTCGAGCAAGGCGTTGTCGTTGAGACCTTCAGTGTTCATCTGAGCTTCCCGGGGAGGTTAATGCCCTTGTTTTAGCAGTTCTGCCGCACGCTTGGCGAAGTAGGTGAGGATGCCATCGGCCCCGGCACGCTTGAACGCAACTAGAGACTCGAGGATTACCGCCTCGCTCAGCCAGCCGTTCTGGATCGCCGCCATGTGCATGGCGTACTCGCCGCTGACCTGGTAGACGAAGGTCGGCACGCGGAATTCGTCCTTCACCCGGCGGAGCACATCCAGATAAGGCATGCCCGGCTTGACCATCACCATGTCGGCGCCTTCGGCCAGGTCGAGGGCCACCTCGTGCAGAGCCTCGTCGCCGTTGGCCGGATCCATCTGGTAGGTGAACTTGTTGCCCTTGCCGAGGTTGCCGGAAGAACCAATGGCATCGCGGAACGGGCCGTAGTAGGCGCTGGCGTATTTCGCCGAATAGGCCATGATCCGCACGTTGGTGTACTCGGCCAGTTCCAGGGCCTCGCGCATCGCCTGGATGCGCCCATCCATCATGTCCGAGGGCGAAACGATCTGCGCACCGGCCTCGGCATGAGACAGCGTCTGCCTGATCAGGGCGTCGATGGTCACGTCGTTCTGCACGTAGCCGTCTTCGTCGATGATCCCGTCCTGGCCATGGGTAGTGTAGGGATCGAGCGCCACGTCGGTCATCACCCCCAACTCGGGGAAGCGCTCGCGCAGGGCGCGGATCGCGCGCTGGATCAGGCCGTCCGGGTTCCACGCCTCGGCGGCTTCCAGTGACTTGCGCTCGGCGGGGATGTAGGGGAACAGGTCGATGAGTGGGATCCCCAGTTCTACCAGCTCCTCGGCCTCCTTCAGCAGCAGGTCGATCGACAGGCGCTCGACACCCGGCATCGACGGGATCGGCTCGCGGCGGTTCTCGCCGTCGAGCACGAACACCGGCAGGATCAGATCGTTGGTGGTGAGCACGTTCTCGCGCACCAGGCGACGGGAAAACTCATCGCGGCGGTTGCGGCGCAGGCGGGTGGCGGGGAACAGGCGATTGGCAGGGGTAAAGCTCACGGCGGACTCCAAGACCCGGGCAGGCGGGCGCAGTGTGACAGTTATAAGCCGTCCAAATGACTGAAACATGACAACCGGAGCTCGAGCGATGACGCCTCGTCGCTCCGCGACTCCATTGTCGCCAGCCCTGCCGTCGAGGGCCAGCACTTTGCCCGGGGGTTGCGCCGCAATGCCCGTAATAGAGTTCGCCGGAAGGGCTTGAAGCAATTCAGCCATGCCGCCGTCATGTCGCTCCTCGCGGCGAGCGGCTAGGATTGCTCCAGGGCTACTCATCCATCCCGGATGCGCAGCGTCCCTTCATCAGAAGACCCGCCGGGATCCACCGCAAGCGTGGGCGCCCGGCCCATCCCAGGAGGTTCCATGAACAAGAAAGTTGCCGTCATCCTCTCCGGCTGCGGCGTCTACGACGGCTCCGAAATCTACGAGAGCGTGCTCACCCTGCTGCGCCTCGACCAGCGCGGCGCTCGGGTACAATGCTTCGCACCGAACATTCCGCAACTGCAGGTGATCGACCACTATCGCGGCGAAGAAATGCAGGAAAGCCGCAACGTGCTGGTGGAAGCGGCGCGCCTGGCCCGCGGCAACATCAAGGACGTTCGCGAAGGCAAGGTCGAGGACTTCGATGCGCTGATCCTGCCCGGCGGCTTCGGCGCGGCGAAGAATCTTTCCGACTTCGCGGTCAGCGGCGCCAACTGCACGGTGCAGCCCGACGTGCTGGCCTTCGCCCAGGCCTTCGCCCAGGCCAGCAAGCCGATAGGACTGATCTGCATCGCGCCGGCGCTGGCGGCGAAAATCTACGGCCCCGGCGTAGTCTGCACCATAGGCACCGATCCGGACACCGCAGCCGCCCTGACCCGGATGGGAGCCCAGCACGAGGCCTGCGCGGTAGACGAGATCGTCGTCGATCCCCAGCGCAAGCTGGTCACCACTCCCGCCTACATGCTCGCCAAGTCGATCGGCGAAAGCGCCAGCGGGATCAACAAGCTGGTCGATCGCGTTCTCGAGCTGGCCTGAGCAGCGCAGGATGCGCGCTGCCGGCTCAGCAGCTCAGGCGCACCAGCAGGCGATCCAGGGCGTTGGCGAAGGCCTGTCGCTCGCGCTCGCCGTAGGGCGGCTGGCCACCGCCCATCTGGCCCAGGTCGCGCAGGTCGCTGAGCAGATTGCGCAACGCCAGGCGCTCACCCATATTGCGCTCGTCGAACTCGCGCCCGCGCGGGTCCAGCGCGGCGACGCCCTTCTTGAACAGGCGGTCGGCCAGCGGGATGTCGCTGCAGATCACCAGCTCCCCCGGCGCGGCGTGCTCCACCAGGTAGTCGTCGGCCGCATCGGGGCCGCTCGGCACCACGATCAGCCGCACGCAGGCGAATGCCGGCTTGACCTGGCTCTGGCCGGCCACCAGCAGCACCTCGAAACTGCGTTTCAGAGCGAACCTGATCACCAGGTCCTTGGCCGCCTTCGGGCAGGCGTCGGCATCGATCCACACACGCACGTCTCGGCTTCTCCACGTAAAAGCATCAGTATGCCGCAAACGGCAGCTCCAGCCCCAAACAGGAAGGGCAGCCCGAGGGCCGCCCTTTTTCCTGGCTGGACTCCGGCTCGGCCGCTGCGCAAAACCGCCGGCAGCGAGCCGAACCTCAGAGCGGCCCTGGCCGCGACGCTCCGGCCTACGCCGACTCGCCAGCCCTGCGCTGCTCGACCAGCCGGCTGCGCCCGTAGAGCACGACAATGACCGCCACGACCAGCGTCTGGGCGCCCAGCGTCAGTGCGTCGGCATGAATGCCCAGCCACTCGAACTCGAAGAATGCCACCGGATGCAGATCCAGCACGCCCGCCTCCTGCAACGCGGCGACGCCATGCCCGGCGAACACTACGGAGAGTAGACAGAGCAGCGCCGCATTGATGCCGAAGAAGATCGACAGCGGCAGCCGGCGCGAACCGCGCAGGATCACCCAGGCCAGCGCGAAGAGCAGCGCCAGGCCACAGCCGGCGCCGGCCAGGACCATGCCGTGGCCGGCCGGACCGGCCTGCAGCCAGAGGGTCTGATAGAACAGGATGACCTCGAACAGCTCGCGGTAGATGGCGAAGAACGCCAGTACGGCGAAGCCCAGGCGCCCACCGCCGCCGATCAGGCTGTTCTGGATGTAGTCCTGCCAGCTCGCCGTATGGCGCCGATCGTGCATCCACACTCCGACCCAGAGCAGCACCAGGCTGGCGAATAGCGCAGTGGAGCCTTCCAGCAGCTCGCGCTGAGCGCCGCTGACGTCGATCACGTAGGCCGCCAGCGCCCAGGTCGCGACACCGGCCAGCAGGGCCAGCCCCCAGCCGACATGCACGCTGCGCAGCGCCTGCTGCTGACCGGTGTTGCGCAGGTAGGCGATGATCGCCGCCAGCACCAGGATCGCCTCCAGTCCCTCGCGCAGCAGGATCAGCAGGCTGGAGACGAAGGTCAGCCAACCCGACATGCTTCCGCCGGCGAGCAGCGCGGCACTGCTCACCAGCTCATCCTGGGCGGCTTCCAGGCGCTGCTCCATCTCCTCGACGGGCAAGGAATCCTGCAACCCCTGGCGGTAGGTCAGAAGCACCCGCTCGGTGGCCTTGCGCTGTTCCTGATCGAGATTGCTCAGCGCATCCTCGACCAGCTCGAAGCCCTCCAGATAAGCCGTCACCGACAGGTCGTAGGCCTCTTGGCGGCGGCCTTCGCGGTAGGCAGCCAGGCTCTGGTTGAGGGTATCGCGGGCCGAGTCGATCAGTTGCTGCGAGCTGCGCTGCGGGAACGGCGGTTGCGCGCGCTGGGCACGAAAGGCCGCGGCAGCTTCGGCCCCCTGCTCCACCGTCACCTGTTCCGGGGTCAGGCCGACCAATTGCGCCAGGCTGAAGGACGGACCGGCCGCCCCCGGGGTGGCGCTGAGGCCGGCGACATAACTGGCCAGATCCCAGCGCTGGCGCTCGTCCAGCTGGGCAGCGTAGGCCATCATGCCGGTGCCCTCGACGCCGAGAGTGATGGTGTTGAATTGGTCGTGCAGGCTCAGGCGGTCCATCCGCGCCGCATCGCGCAGGTTGGAGGGCGGCGGCTCCAGCCCCGTCCCGGCCGGGCCGTCGCCGGCTCCATCGGCCCCGTGGCAAGCACTGCAGTGCTGGGCGTACAGGGGGGCGGCACGGGCCGGGTCGGGGGTGATCCGCGGGATCAGGCTGACCTGGTAGGTCTCGGCCAGGGCGGCGGCCAGCTGGCGCGCCTGGGTGGTCACCAGGACGCCCTCGCGGCGCTGCCGGATGTTCTCGCCCAGCTCGACGACGCCCTGCACCAGCCGGTCCTTGCCATTCCGTTCCGGCAGGGCCGCGACCAGCTCCTGGAGGACGCCCTGGAACTCCAGTTGCTCCTGATATTCGCTGCTATCGATCACCTGCCCGTCGGCCACGGTGGCCGGGTAGTCGGCCCCCAGATAGCCGAGCAGATGCAGGGCACGGGCCATGCCCGGAGGATCGGCCTGGGCGATCAGGCTGCTCAGCACCAGCAACGGCAACAGCAGCCAGCTCAGAAAACGCTTGCGGATAAACATGGGCAATCCAAATGAGAATAAGTGCGATTGAATTGTTATCTGCCTAACGTTTTCCCTCAAGCATCGATCCCAGCGACGACCGCGGCAATTTGCCGCAAGACCCTCAGCTTGATGCGCGGCGCACCAGCGTCAGGAGCCCGGCGGCGGCGACGAACAGAGCGGCGAAGGTGCGGTTGAGCAGGCGCTGCTGACGCGGCGAGCGCAGCAGCTGCAGGACCCTCGCCGCCAGCCCGGTGTAGCCGGCCATGACGACCAGATCGACGCCGATCATGGTCGCCGCCATCAGCAGGTACTGCACCAGGAGCGGCCGGACTCAGTCCGGCAGATTCTTGTGCAGCTTCACCGGCTCGCTGAGCTTGCGCTTCATCGCAGTGCGCACGCGGATGTTGAGCGCCTCGACCGCCAGGGAGAAGGCCATGGCGAAGTAGATGTAGCCTTTTGGCACGTGCACGCCGAAGGCCTCGGCCACCAGCAGGGTGCCGACCACGATGAGGAACGACAGCGCCAGTATCTTCAGCGACGGGTGCTTTTCGATGAAGTCGCTGATGGTGCCGGCGGCCATCATCATCACCAGCACGGAGATGATGATCGCGGCGATCATCACCGGCACGTTCTGCACCAGCCCGACGGCGGTGATCACCGAGTCCAGCGAGAAGATGATGTCGATCACTGCAATCTGCAGAATCACCCCGACAAAGCCGGCCTTGGCGCCGCCCTTGTGGCCCTCCTCCTCCTCGCCTTCGAGACTGTGCCAGATCTCCATGGTGCTCTTGAACAGCAGGAACAGGCCGCCGAAGAACAGGATCAGGTCGCGCCCGGACACGCCCTGGTCGAGTATCGTGAACAGGTCGCTGGTCAGGCGCATCACCCAAGCGATCGACAGCAGCAGCAGGATCCGCGTCCCCATGGCCAGCGCCAGGCCGAAGAAGCGCGCCTTGGGCTGTTGCTCCTTCGGCAGGCGGCCGACCAGAATCGAGATGAAAACGATGTTGTCGATGCCGAGGACGATTTCCAAGGCGGTCAGGGTGAGGAACGCGACCCAGATCTCCGGGTTGGCAAGCCATTCCATTTGAGGCTACATCTCGCTGTGGGGGTGATGGAAAGTCCTGTCCATATCTCGGTACGCGCTCAGACGCCGACCTCCAGCTGGGCCTGCAGGGCCTCGAGGGTTTCCAAGGCCTCCAGCCAGGCTTCTTCCAGTTCGCCCTCGCAGCCCTTGAGCGCCGCCTGCTCGGCCAACAGCTCGCGCAGCTCATCCTTGCGCGCGGCCTCGTAGAGTGCGCCATCGCCGAGCCGGGTTTCCAGCGCGGCGAGCTTTTCCTGCACGCGGCCCAGTTCCTGCTCCAGCTTGTCCGCCTGGCGCCGGTGCGGCGCCAGCTGCTGGCGCAGGGCAGCGGCGGCCTGGCGCTGGGCGCGCTTGTCGGTCTTGTCGCCAGTTGCCGTGGCATCGCCGGCCGGCGCCTGGCGGGCGCGATAGTCCACCAGCCAGCGGGCGTAATCCTCGAGGTCGCCGTAAAAGCCCTGCACACGGCCATCGGCGACCAGCAGAAATTCGTCGGTGGTGCTCTTCAGCAGATGGCGATCATGGGAGACCACCAGCACCGCGCCCTCGAAATCCTGCAGGGCCAGGGTCAGGGCCAGGCGCATCTCCAGGTCGAGGTGGTTGGTCGGCTCGTCCAGCAGCAGCAGATTGGGCTTGCCCCAGGCGATCAGCGCCAGGGCCAGGCGGGCCTTCTCGCCGCCGGAGAAATTACCCACCGGCTCGTCGCAGCGCGCACCACGGAAATCGAAGCCGCCGAGAAAATCCCGCAAGCTCTGCTCACGCTCGCCCGGGGCGATGCGCTGCAGATGCAGTAGCGGACTGGCCTGGGCGTCCAGCGCATCCAGCTGGTGCTGGGCGAAGTAGCCAACCAGCAGATTCTCGCCGCAGGCGAGGCGTCCCCCAAGCGGCTGAAGCTCGCCGGCAAGGGTCTTGATCAGGGTCGACTTGCCGGCGCCGTTGGGGCCGAGCAGGCCGATCCGCGCGCCAGGTGTCAACTGCAGCTTGACCTTCTCCAGCACGGCTTTGTCGCCATAGCCGAGACGGCCTTCGGCGAGGTCAAGCAGCGGGCTGGAGACCTTGTCGGCCTCGCGGAAGCGGAAATCGAACGGCGAGTCCACATGTGCCGGAGCCAACTCCTCCAGCCTCTCCAGCGCCTTGATGCGGCTCTGTGCCTGGCGCGCCTTGGTCGCCTGGGCCTTGAAGCGGCGAATGAAGCTCTCCATGTGGGCGCGCTGCGCCTGCTGCTTCTCGTAGGCCTGCTGCTGCTGCGCCAGGCGTTCGGCGCGGGTGCGCTCGAAGGCCGAGTAACCGCCGCGGTAGAGGGTCAGCCGGCACTGCTCCAGGTGCGCGATGTGGTCGATCACCGCGTCGAGGAAGTCGCGGTCGTGGGAGATCAGCAACAGGGTACCGGGGTAGCCCTTCAGCCAGTCCTCCAGCCATAGGATGGCGTCGAGGTCGAGGTGGTTGGTCGGCTCGTCCAGCAGCAGCAGGTCGGAGGGGCACATCAGGGCCTGCGCCAGGTTCAGGCGCATCCGCCAGCCGCCGGAGAAGTCGCCGACCCGGCGCTCCATCTGTTCGGCAGCAAAACCCAGTCCGGCCAGCAGCTTGCGCGCCCGGGCATCGGCGGTATAGCCGTCCGCATTGTCCAGCTCGGTATGCAGGCGAGCGATGGCCGTGCCGTCATGGAGCATCTCCACCGCCGCCAGCTCGCACTGGATGCGCCGCAGGTTGCCGTCGCCGTCAAGCACGTAGTCGACCGCCCGGCGCTCGAGGTCGTCGACCTCCTGGCGCATGTGGGCGATGCGCCAGTCCGGCGGTAGCTGGCAATCGCCGGCATCGGGCGAGAGCTCACCGCGCAGCAGGGCGAACAGGGTGGATTTGCCGGCGCCGTTGGCTCCGATGAGGCCGGCCTTCTGGCCGGCGTGCAAGGTCAGTTCGGCGCCATCGAGCAGGCGCTGCGGACCGCGTTGCAGGGTAAGATGCTGGATTCGGATCATGATGGCGGTGGAGTTTATCAGCTTCACCGCGCGCCGCGGAGGGACACAGCATGTCGCTCGACCTGCGGGCTTTCGCCCTGCAGCTGTACCAGCGCCCTGGCGTCGAGGCCGCCTGCCTGCACTTGCAGGCGCAGGGTGCCGATGTCTGCCTGCTGCTCTGCGGCGCCTGGCTGGAGGCGCGCGGCGTCAACTGCACGAGCGGACGTTGCGCCGAGCTGCGACGGCTGGCGCAGCCCTGGCAGGCGGCGGTGGTCGCACCGTTGCGGCGGTTGCGTCAGGACTGGCGCACGGCCGCCCGCGACGACGTCGTTCTAGGCGAGCTGCGTGAGCGGCTGAAAGCACTGGAGCTGGATGCCGAATGGACGCTGCTGCGGCGCCTGGAGACGGCCTGCCACGACTGGCCGGTGGTGCCCGGCGCCGGAGAAGCCTGGCTGGACGGTCTGGCGGAAACGGCTGCGGATTGCCACGACGCACTCGAAACCTTGCGCGCCGCAACGCGAGCGGATTAGGACACGCTCGGCTCGTCCGATGCGGACGGGGCGCTCGCCGCAACTGGCCCGGCCTTGGGTGAGGCCGGCGCCGCGGAGCGGCTCCGCCGTACCGCCGGCTTGCGGGGAGCAGCCGGCTTGGCGGGCGGCTCGGCCGCAACCACCGGGCGTGGGCGCTTGGCCGGTGCTTCGCTGACAGTCGCGGCGACTGCCGACTTGGCACCACGGGTGGCAGTCGACTTGCGGGCCGTCGTTTTCGGCGCAGGCCTGCTCACCGGCTTGCCGGCCGGTGCCGCCCCAGGGGCCGCCAGCGTCTGGGCGGCAGCTTCCCTCACCTGGGCGATCCCCTGCGCCAGCTCCAGAGCCTGCAGGGTGTCATGGCGCAGCCGGACGATGTAGACGCGGGTTTCCGCCTGGCGCGCCTTGAGCTCGTCGAGCAGCTGCTCCAGCTCGTCGACCGCCTTTCGGCCCTTGGCCTGCGCCTTGGCCTTGCCGGACAGCGCCGCATCCTGCAGCCGCGCGCGCGCCTCGTGCAGTTTTTCCTGGGCCTTGCCGCGCTGCTTTTCCAGCTTGGCGAGCGCCTTCTCGGCATCCTGCAGCGCCTGGGTACAAGCCTCCTCCAGATGGACGAGCAGATTCTGCGAAAGCTGCTGCAGCAGGTGCAACGGGGTCGTGACGGGGGGCTTCTTGGCCAGCATGCCATGCTCCTAGCGAAGGGAATCCATTGATACTAACCGCCCACCCCACAACCGCCAACGAGGCTAGCGCAGGCGGGCAGGTTTCGGGGGATGCAGCTGCTGGCGATAAGCCATGACAACCCACTGCCGAAGGGAGTCAGGCGCTGGCGGCGATCTGCCGGTGCGCGTTGTGCAGCACCTCGATCAGGCAGTCCTCCAGCTCGAAGCGTTCGCGCAGCAGGCTGCCGAGCGCCTTGATCTCGTGGCACAGGGAGCCATCCTGGCAATCGCCGTTGTCGCAACGGTCATTGAAGGACAGCGCCGCCTGGGTAATCGCCTCGAGACGGGGATAGATCTGCCGGGCCAGATCGAGCCCGCGCCGGTCGCCGAAGGACTCGGCCTCACCCATCAGTTGCTCGTACACTTCGAAATGACCGGCGGAGACGTAATCGACCAGCAGCTCACAAAAGACCTGCAGGGCCTCGGCACTTGGCATAGGGGCCGGCTGCTTGTGATTGATGGACCCGAAGGCATCGACCAGCGCGCGGCGCTCGGCCAGCCAGCGATCGATCAGGAGATGGACGCCGCCCCAGCGTTCTTGGGCGTCTTGGCAGAGTTCAGGCATGGTCTGGCTTCCCTACGTTGTTTTGTCTTCAGCCCCAATCGGGCTCCCTATGTCGATGCATCCAGCTTAAGCAAATTAAGAAGGAGCAATCGAACAACAAGATCGACTGACACATGCTGGCAGAGTATGCCCGTCGCGCCGCGCCAGCAAGCCATGCGCCGACGAAAGCTCATACGCTTGTTCGAGGCACCTGGCCAGCGTCCTAGGAGAGATCAGACGCGACGCAGCAGTTGGAACAGAGCGAACAGGATCATCGCGACGAAAGCCAGCAGGCTCCATTCCGGCAGGCTCATGCCGAACAGCGTCCAGCCGACCTCGGCGCAGTCGGCGGTGCCGTGCAGGACCTGGCGGACGATTTCCTGGAGCGGCAGCGCCTCCATCATGTATTCCAGGCTCGGCAGGCAGGACGGCAGCTGCTCCGGCGGAATGTTCTGCAGCCAGACTTGGCGCCCGGCGGTGGCCGCACCGCCCGCCGCGGCGAACAGGGCGAAGCCGGCATACACCCGCCGGCCGATCGGCGCTGGGCCGTGCAGCGCGGCCACCAGGCAGACCAGACCGAAGAGGATGACGAAGATGCGCTGCACGATGCACAGCGGGCAAGGCTCCAGGCCGACCCCGTGCTCCAGGTAGAGCGCACCACTGAGCAGCGCGAGGCAACCGAGAAAGGCGAAAAAGAAGAGGGAACGTGAACTGGCCAGGCTCATGGCTGCTCCGAGTCGAAGACAAGGGCGCTACGGTAGAGGAAAGCGCCCCGGGCTTTCAAGGCGAGAAAGCTCTAGGGCGCTCGATTTGTGCCGAGCATGGCATTCGCTCGTTCGAAGAGGAACGCGCGGCCGCCCTCAGGGGGTAGCCGGCTCGGACAGAGCAGGAAGCCGGTTGAGCTGCAGCCCCTCCTGGAACAGCCGGTTGCTGTGCTCGGTCTCGCCCAGCTGGGCCAGCAGGCGCGCCAGCTCGGCACAGGTCTCAGCGCTGCGACTGAGGGCCAGGCTGGCCTCCAGGTATTCCCGCGCCTTGTCGGCCTGCTCGTTGACCTGGTACAGGCGACCCAGGGTCAGCAGCAGCAGCGGATCGTTCGGCTGCTTCTCCAGCAGGCTCTGGGCCAGATGCAGCTGGCGGGCCGGATCGCTGCTGCGCACCTGACCGTAGAGATAGACCAAACGATCCTCGTAATGCTGCTTGAGGGCTGCGCGCAAGACCGCCTCGGCCTCGTCCTCGGCATCCAGCTCACGCAGACGCGTGGCATAGGCGTAGAGCAGATCGGCATCGTGCTGCAACGCCGAGGGCATCTGGCTCCAGCAACCGGTCACGAGACTGCGGACGGTTTCGCCGCCCTTCAGCTCGCCCTTGCCGGCCCGCTCCAGGGCAGCGGCCCAGGCCAGGTGCTCCAGCTCCTCCAGCCTGTCGGCAGGCAGCACCTTGCGCTTGCGCAGCGTGGGCAGCAGCTGGCACAGCGCCGACCAGTCCTGCAGCTGGACGTAGAGCTTCTGCAGCAGGCGCAGGACATAGGGATGCTGGGGGTGGTCCTCGTTCAACTGCTGCAGGCCAGCCAGCGCCTGCCGATATTCGCTGCGGTCGATCAGCAGACGGGCTTGGGTCAGGCCGATGGCGACTTCCGCCTTCGGATCGCGCTCGCGGGCCTCGCGCAGCAGGTCATCGCTCTGGGTGTACTCGCCCAGCTCGTTGGCCGCCCGCGCAGCACCCAGGTAGTGCACCAGCGGCTGCTGGTCGCTGGCCGCGGCCCGGCTCAACTGGCGCAGCGCCTGCTGCCAGTTGCCCTCGGCCAGATCGCGCTGCCCGTGCAAGGCGGCCTGGCGGGCGCGCCGGTTGCGGTTGCGCTGCGACCAGGGCAGCACCACGCCGGCGGAAGCGGCGATCAGACCGACCACCCAGCGCAGGACGAAGAAGGCGACGCCCAGCACCAGCAGCAGGCCGAGGAAAACCCAGAGGCTGGACTCGAAACGGTAGCCCTTGTAGGCGAACAGCACGTAGCCTGGATGCTCGGCGATGGCCATGCCGAGCAGGGCGGCGCCGGCGATGACCGCCAGCAGGAGCAGATAGAGACGGCTCATTGACGGGCGCCCTCCTTCTTCGTGGAGGAGGCGGCAGCCTCGGCCTCGTCACGCTGCGCCTGACGGCGCTGCAGATAATTCTGCAGGGCACTCACGGTCGACGACAGATCGGGCATCTGCAGCGCCACTGGCTGCTTGGCGAGCTCGGTCAGACGCTTGCCGAGGGCTGAGCTCTGCGGATGTTCTGGATTGAACTGTCCGGCCAGCACTTCCTGGGCCTGCTGCAGCGCCTGCCGATAAACCTCGGGGGAGGCATTCAGCACTGCCCACTGGGCCTGCTCCAGGGCCAGGGCCAGGGCCAGGCGGACCTGCGCCAGATTCTGTCCGGTCAGCAGCGGGCGAATGTCCTGATCTGCGTGCAGGTCGACGCGCACGAAGCGGGAGATCTTCTCCCACCACTGCTGCCAGCGGTCGGCGACGACCGGCGCCTGCTCCTGCTCGTAGACCGGCGCCAGGGGCTGGAGCTGGGCGACCTGCTCGCGCAGCGCACCGAGGCTCAGGAAGAGTCCGATGCGGTCGGGCGGCGTCAGGCTGCGCAGGGTTTCGAGGCTGCGCGCCAGCACCTGACGCACCGGGAAGGAGGCCGGGTCGTCCTGCTCGCGGAGGATACCGTCCGCCGCCTCGAGCAGATGGCGGGCGCTGTTGATGTCCTGCATGGCCGACAGGCGCAGGTTGGCCAGACGCAGCAGGTATTCGGCCTCGGCCAGCCGCCAGTCCTCGCGGCTGGCGCCGGTCAGCTTGTCCAGCCGCTGGACGAGCCGCTCCTGGCCGCTCTCCAGCATGGCCATGGTTCGCCAGTGCTCCTCCAGCTCAGTACGTGCCGGGAACTGCGACAGGCGGCTGGTGATGCTGCGCTCGCTCTGCTTCAGGGCGTCCATCTGGCTGCTCAAGGCCGCATCGAAGCGGCTGTTCTGTGCCAGCTCGCCGGCCTGCATTTCGCGCAGCTGCCAGAGGCCCCAGCCACCGAGACCCGCGCCGCCGGCGCCGATCAGCAGGGCCAGGACGGCCACGGCGCCGGAGACTCCGCCACCACTCTTGGTGGTCGAGGCGGGCACGGCGAGCGGTTGTTCATTATTGTTCGGGGGAGTGTTCGGGGGGGCTGCTTCGCTCACGTATACATCCTTCGGGTCAAAAGGTCGGCGCTGGGCGGCCCTGGAGCGCGGCCAGCAAGGCAGTGGCACTGGCGCCATGGCAGTCCACGACAGTCTGCGATCCTGCCGCACGGGCCAGTTCGGCGACCCGCGGGCTCGGCACGAACAAGGGTATCCGAAGCAGTACCGGCCAGTCAGCCGCCGCCAGCTGGCGCAGATGTTCGAATCCCTGCCCGCTACTGATCTGCAGGCCGTTCAGGCGCTCCGTGCGGATCCGCTCGAGCAGAGTGCCGGGCGGGTAGTCCGGCAGGGCGCGCCGGTAAAGTTTCACATGATCGACGGCCAGCCCCGGGCTGCGCAACGAGTCGGCGATCAGCTCGCGACCGCCCTCCCCACGCAGGATCAGCACCCGCGGCTGGGGCACGGCCAGCGCCGCGGCCAGGCCGGGCAGCGCCAGCAGCGCCTCGCTGTCCTCGCCGGCGGTCGGCCAGACGACCGTCAGACCGTAGTCGGCGAGGATCTCGCCGGTCGCCGCACCGACGCTGAACCAGCACTGGTTCGCCGGCGGCTGCGGCCAGTAACGGTCGAGCAGCGCCAGCCCCAGGCGGGCGGCAGGCTTGCTGACCACAATCACCGCGCTGTAGCGGTCCAGGTCGAGGAAGCGGCTGCGCAGCTCCGGAGTTTCCGCCAGCGGCTCGATGGCCAGCAGCGGCAGGCTGCTGCTGTGGATGCCCTCCTCGGCCAGCCGGCTGGCCAGGGCGGCGCACTCCTCGGCCGGACGGGTGAGTAGCAGACGCCATCCGCTGGCGTCCGGCCGCGCCGTCACAGCCGCTCGCCCTCGCCGTAGACCGCCTCGAGAATCCGCTGCGCGCCTTGCGCCAGCAGCGCCTCGGCCACCTGCACGCCGAGCGCCTCGGCCTCGCCGCTGGCGGCACGGGCCTCGGCGCGCAGCAGCAGGCTGCCATCCGGCTGACCGACCAGGCCGCGCAGCCACAACTGGTCGCCCTCCAGCTCGGCATAGCAGGCGATGGGCACCTGGCAGCCGCCGTTAAGGCGCCTGTTCAGCGCGCGCTCGGCACCGACCCGCAGAGCGGTCGGCTCATGGTTGAGCGGGGCGAGCAACGCCTGGATCGCGTGATCGGCGCTGCGGCACTCGATGCCCACCGCGCCCTGGCCGCCAGCCGGCAGGCTGTCGGCAACGGCGATGCGGGAACGGATGCGCGCCTCGAAACCAAGGCGGATCAGCCCGGCGGCGGCGAGGATGATGGCGTCGAACTCGCCGGCATCCAGCTTGGCCAGACGGGTATTCACGTTGCCGCGCAGGAACTGGATCTTCAGGTCCGGCCGGCGTGCGAGCAGTTGGGCCTGGCGGCGCAGGCTGGAGGTGCCGATCACGCTGCCTGCCGGCAGCTCGTCAAGGCTGGCGAAGGCGTTGGAGATGAAGGCGTCGCGCGGGTCCTCGCGCTCGCAGATACAGTACAGGCCGAGCCCCTCGGGAAACTCCATCGGCACGTCCTTCATCGAGTGCACGGCGATGTCGGCCGTGTTCTCCAGCAGGGCGGTTTCCAGCTCCTTGACGAACAGGCCCTTGCCGCCGATCTTCGCCAGCGGCGCGTCGAGCAGCTTGTCGCCGCGACTGACCATCGGCACCAGGCTGACCACCAGGCCTGGATGGGCCAGTTCCAGACGCGCCTTGACGTATTCAGCCTGCCACAGGGCCAGGGCACTCTTGCGGGTGGCGATGCGAATCTCGCGGGACATGGGGGCATTCCAGAACGACGGAGTGCCACGGATGATAGCAGGATCGCACTGAAAGCTGGGCAGCCCTGCCCGTGACGAGCGCTCCGTCAACGCAGGAGAGGCGGCAAGCCTCCCGGCCGGCCGGACCTCAGGGCGCGGCCAGGTGGGTGTGCATCAGCTTGCGTACCCCGGCGACGTGCCGCCGGCTCACGGTCAGCGCGGAGTCGCCAAGCCCGCGCAGATAGAGCTGGAAATGCCCGAGCGGCGTGCGCTGTAGACGTTCGATGCGGTCGCGGGCGACCAGCGCGTTGCGATGGATGCGCACGAAGCGGTCGCCGAACTCGTCCTCCAGGGCCTTCAGCGGCTCGTCCAGCAGCACTTCGCCGCCCTCGTGGCGCAGGGTCACGTACTTGTGGTCGGCGATGAAGAAGATCGCCTGGTCCACCGGCACCAGCTCGACGCCTCGGCGGGTGCGCGCGCCGATATGGGTGCGCGGCACAGTGCCACCCATCACGGCCGGACGGGTCAGCATGGCCAGTTGGGCACAGCTGGGACGCTGAGCCTTCTGCAGGGCCTCGCGCAGCTGTTCGAGCTGCACCGGCTTCACCAGAAAGCCCACCGCGGTGTTCTGCAGGGCCGCCACGACAAATTCGTCGGCAGCGGCGCAAAAGATCAGCGCCGGCGATGCATCCCGCTCGCACAGCCGGGCGGCCACCTGCAGGCCATCCAGTCCGGGCATGCGGATATCCAGCAAGACGATATCCGGCCTCAAACTGTCGATCAGGGCCAGCGCCTCCTCGCCGTTGCTGGCCGAAGGCTCGAGTACGCGATAGCCATCGAGCTCACTCACCAAACGGCAGAGGTGCTCCCTGGCCAGAGGTTCGTCGTCGACGATCAGAACATTCATGTTGCTTTGGCTTCCCGCGTTCAGTCCGGACATAAATAGCGTAGACAGCCGGAGTGACAGCCGTCACGGCCTGTGCCGGGAGAATTGTGTAGCGCGCGATGTCGGGCGCGGCCGACAGGGTCTGCAGGGTTTTTCCGCATACCCTGCTATCATCCGCGCAACCTTCATCCACCCTGCCGGCCGCTTCCGCGGCCGTCCGCATTTGCGCACCAGCCGAGAGAACTCCATGAGCGCCGAGAAAACCAACCAGTCCTGGGGCGGCCGTTTCAGCGAGCCGGTCGACGCCTTTGTCGCCCGCTTCACCGCCTCCGTCGACTTCGACAAGCGCCTGTATCGCCACGACATCATGGGCTCCATCGCCCACGCCAGCATGCTGGAGCAGGCCGGCGTGCTGAGCGCGGCCGAGTGCGAAGCGATCATCGACGGCTTGAAGCAGATCCAGGGCGAGATCGAGGCTGGCAGCTTCGACTGGCGCGTCGACCTGGAAGACGTGCACATGAACATCGAGGCACGCCTGACCGACCGCATCGGCATCACCGGCAAGAAGCTGCACACCGGCCGTAGCCGCAACGACCAGGTGGCCACCGACATCCGCCTGTGGCTGCGCGACGAGATCGACACCATCCTCGGCGAGATCACCCGCCTGCAGCAGGGCTTGCTGGAGCAGGCCGAGCGCCATGCCGAGGTGATCATGCCCGGCTTCACCCACCTGCAGACCGCCCAGCCGGTGACCTTCGGCCATCATCTGCTGGCCTGGTTCGAGATGCTGTCGCGCGACTACGAGCGCCTGGTCGACTGCCGCAAGCGGGTCAACCGCATGCCGCTGGGCTCGGCGGCGCTGGCCGGCACCACCTACCCGATCCAGCGCGAGATCACCTGCCGGCTGCTCGGCTTCGAGGCCATCGGCGGCAACTCACTGGACGGCGTGTCGGATCGCGACTTCGCCATCGAATTCTGCGCCGCCGCCTCCCTGGCGATGATGCACCTGTCGCGCTTCTCCGAGGAGCTGGTGCTGTGGACCAGCGCCCAGTTCAATTTCATCGAGCTGCCCGACCGCTTCTGCACCGGCTCCTCGATCATGCCGCAGAAGAAGAACCCGGACGTGCCGGAGCTGGTGCGAGGCAAGAGCGGCCGGGTGTTCGGCGCCCTGACCGGCCTGCTGACCCTGATGAAGGGCCAGCCGCTGGCCTACAACAAGGACAACCAGGAGGACAAGGAGCCGCTGTTCGACGCCGCCGACACCCTGCGCGACTCCCTGCGCGCCTTCGCCGACATGGTCCCAGCGCTCAAGCCGCGCGTCGAGGTGATGCGCGAGGCGGCGCGGCGCGGCTTCTCCACCGCCACCGACCTCGCCGACTACCTGGTGCGCAAGGGCCTGCCGTTCCGCGACTGCCACGAGATCGTCGGGCATGCCGTCAAATACGGTCTGGAGTCGGACAAGGATCTGGCCGAGATGAGCCTCGACGAGCTGCGCCAGTTCAGCGACCAGATCGGCGAGGACGTGTTCGCCGTGCTGACCCTGGAAGGCTCGGTCAACGCCCGCGATCACATCGGCGGCACCGCACCCAAGCAGGTGCGCGCCGCTGTCGCCCGAAACAAGCAGCTGCTGGCCGCGCGCTGAGGCAGGCCGGCTGTGCGGGCGCGCCACGCCGCCCGCGCTACAGCCAGCCTTTGAACCTGAACCAGGCGTAGGACAGCGCGGCCGAGCCAACCATCATGCCCAGCGCCAGCGGATAGCCGAGGTACCACTCCAGCTCCGGCATGTGACGGAAGTTCATCCCGTAGACGGTGCCGACCAGGGTCGGCGGGAGGAACAGCACCGCGGCGATGGAGAACACCTTGATGATGCTGTTCTGCTCGATGTTGATCAGCCCGAGGGTGGCCTCGAGCAGGAAGCTGCTCTCTCCGGACATCTTCGCCTGGTATCCGCTAAGGGAATGCACGTCCCGTTCGGCGGTTCTCAGCCGGCCCCGGGCCGACTCGTCCAGCCAGCCGTTACCGGCCTGGCGGACGTAGCTGATCTGCCGATCGATGCTCAGCAGGCTTTCGTTCAGCCGGGCCTGCAGGGCATTGTGCCGCCCGAGCAGCTTGACGACCTTCTGCAGGTCGGTCTTTTCCGAGTGGCGCTCGGCGGATTCGCTGAAGATCGCCCGCGACAGGCTGTTCAACTGCCTCTGCAAAAGCTCCAGTACGTCGGCGATGCGATCGACGACACTGTCGATCAGCGCCGCAAAAAGCATCTCGCTGCAGCCATGCAGTCCGGGGCGATGCAGGTTCTTGCCGACGAAGGTACGAAATGCCGACAGCTCGGCGTAGCGCACCGTTACCAACCACTGGCGGCCGAGCACGAAGGTCACCTCGGCGATGCCGGGCTGTTGTTCGCTGATACCGCTGACCAGGCTGACGGTCATGTAGAGAGTGCCGGCATTCTCGTAGAAGCGCGAGGAATCCTCAATCTCCACCATTTCCTCGCGGGTCGGAATGTCCACCCCGAGCATCCGCTCGAGGAACAGCTCCTCCTCGCGGCTGGGCTGCAGCAGGTCGATCCACAGCACTCCCGGCGGCAGCGCCTGGAGATCTTCCGCCGGCAACCGGCGCAGGCCATCGGCGTCGAGCAGGTAATAGGTGATCATGCAACGCGGTCCTGTTCCAGGGCATAGTGGCCTTGCGACCGCGGCCTGCGGCCGGTCGCCAGGCGTTATCATTGCGCAGCAGACCTTCACCACGGAGTCACCGCCATGGGTGCCGGGCGAATCACTGACAAGGGCAGAGCCGCCTCGGGCGCCCCGCGCCTCCAGAGTGCCGCCGACCGCCAGTTCGGCTGCGCGGCGCGTACGTTACATCGAGACCAGCCATGCCGACGATGGTCGCTGCCCTCTCTGCCAATTGGACAGCGGCACCTTGACCGCTGCGGGAGAACCCATGAGCCAGCTAGATCAACAACCGATGGATGATGAAGCCTTCGCCGAGCAGACCCTGATCGAGGCCATCGAAAACCAGATCGCAGCGGACGATCCGCTGGCCGCCAAGGCCACACTGAACAAGCTGACCCTGGTCGGCTACGAACGGGAGGAGATCCTCCATCTGATGGCCCTGGTGCTGGCCCACGAGATCGCCGCCATGCTGCGCGAGGATCGCCCGTTCGACGGCGCCTGGTACGAGCAGGCCCTGCGCGCGTTGCCGGAGTTGCCCGAGGCAGCCGGCTAGGCGCCGCGGCGGCCGCTACACTGGAGGAAAAACTGCCGTCGCCGACGGCCCGCCTCCGGAGTCCCCCCATGGCCTACACCCAAACGCTGGTTGCCGAGCTGGAAATCCTCGCCCTGTTCAACCTGGACAATTGCCAGGAAGAAGGCATCAAGGTCCATCACGATGCGGCTCCGGAGACCGTGGCCGCCGCCCGTCGGCTGTACGACAAGGGCCTGATCAGCCGACCCGACGGCGGCTACCTGACCAGTCTGGGCCTGGATGCCGCCGAACAGGCACAGAACCTGCTGACCATCCTCGCCGGCCCACGCCCCTGAGCGCGACCGCGGGCCACCCGGCTCAGAGTTCGGGGAATGCCAGCTCCTCGCCGACCTGCTCGAGGGTGACGCGGGCGAGCAACTCGCCCAAAGGCTCACCGCTGGCGTCGCAGATCCAGCGGCCGGTGGCTTCGTCGTAGTCGAAGTGGAAACCGCCGGAGCGCGCCGCCAGCCATAGCTGGCGCAGGGGCTCCTGGCGACTGAGGATAATCTGGCTACCGCTCTCGAAACGGACGGACAGGACGCCCGCAGAGTTCTCCAGATCGACGTCCAGGTCGCTGTCTTCGAAAATGTCCTCAACGGCCTGCTGCAGGTCGTCGATCAGGCCGTGGAAGCGGGCTTCGGTAAGGCTCATGCTGGTTCCTCGTCAGAACAATGACGTCGCGGCTGGCGACGATAGCCGATTCGCGCGCCGGCGGGGGCGACAGTGCCCCGCAAGGCCCGCCACGCGGGAGACCCGGCGCATAGGCAAGCCGCCGGGGGGCCGGTATACTTTGGCACACTCAATGCGTTCACAAGGATTTCCGTCATGAAGCGCCTGCTGCTTCCGCTCCTCGCGCTGGCCGTGCTCGCCGCTCCCCTGGCCGGCTGCGGCCAGAAGGGTCCGCTCTACCTTCCTGACGACAAGAAAGCCGGCCACCGCAAAGACCGTTTCGAATTCTAAGAACCTGCCCGCCGCCGCAGCGCCCGGACAGGCTTCTTCCCAGGAGGCCCCCATGGAACCCTTCAACTACCGCGACGGCACGCTGTTCGCGGAAGGCGTGGCGCTGTCCGCCATCGCCATACGCTTCGGCACCCCCACCTACGTCTACTCCCGCGCTCATATCGAGGCCCGCTACCGCGCCTACGCCGATGCCCTGGCGGGTATGCCGCACCTGGTCTGCTTCGCGGTCAAGGCCAATTCCAACCTCGCCGTGCTGAACCTGCTGGCGCGCCTTGGCGCCGGCTTCGACATCGTCTCCCGCGGCGAACTGGAGCGCGTGCTGGCCGCCGGCGGCAATCCGGCAAAAGTGGTGTTCTCCGGGGTTGGCAAGACCCGCGAGGACATGCGTCGCGCCCTGGAGGTCGGCGTGCACTGCTTCAACGTCGAATCCGAGGTAGAGCTGGAGCGCCTGCAGGAGGTCGCCGCCGAACTGGGGGTCAAGGCCCCGGTGTCGCTGCGGGTCAACCCGGACGTGGACGCCCAGACCCATCCCTACATCTCCACCGGACTCAAGGAAAACAAGTTCGGCATCGACATCGAGCAGGCCGAGGAGATCTATGCCCGAGCCGCCGCGCTGCCCAACCTGGAAGTGCTCGGCGTCGACTGCCATATCGGCTCGCAGCTGACCACCCTCTCGCCCTTCCTCGACGCCCTGGACCGCCTGCTGCTGCTGATCGACCGCCTGGCCGCGAGCGGCATCGCCATCCGCCACCTGGACCTCGGCGGCGGCCTCGGCGTGCAGTACCGTGACGAGCAACCGCCGCAGCCCGGCGCCTACATCGCCGCGGTGCGCGAACGCCTTGCAGGCCGCACCCTGGCCCTAGTGCTCGAGCCGGGCCGCTCGATCGTCGCCAATGCCGGCGTGCTGCTGACCCGCGTGGAATACCTCAAGCACACTGAGCACAAGGACTTCGCGGTGGTCGATGCGGCAATGAACGATCTGATCCGCCCGGCCCTCTACCAGGCCTGGATGGACGTGGTGCCGGTGACGCCCCACGGCGGCGAGGTCTGCAGCTACGATTTGGTCGGACCGATCTGCGAGACCGGCGACTTCCTCGCCAAGGACCGCGAGCTGGCCCTGGTCGAGGGCGACCTGCTGGCCGTGCGTTCGGCCGGCGCCTACGGCTTCGTCATGAGCTCCAACTACAACACCCGCGGCCGCGCCGCCGAGGTGCTGGTGGACGGTGGGCAGATGCACCTGGTACGTCGCCGCGAAACCATCGAGGAACTCTACGCCGGCGAAAGCCTGCTGCCCAATTGACACGGAGGCAGGCATGCTGCTGCGTTTCACCAAGATGCACGGCCTCGGCAACGACTTCATGGTCCTCGACCTGGTCAGCCAGCACGCGCACATTCAGCCCAAGCACGCCAGGCAGTGGGGTGACCGCCATACCGGCATCGGCTTCGACCAACTACTGATAGTCGAGCCGCCGACCGATCCGGACGTGGACTTCCGCTACCGCATCTTCAACGCCGATGGTTCCGAGGTGGAGCAATGCGGCAATGGCGCACGCTGCTTCGCCCGCTTCGTGCTCGACAAGCGCCTGACAGTGAAGAAGCGCATCCGCGTGGAAACCCAAAGCGGCATCATCGAACTCGACGTCCGCCCGGACGGCCAGGTCTGCGTCGACATGGGCCCGCCACGCGTGGAACCGAAGGAGGTTCCCTTCCAGGCAGAAGCCGCCGCCCTCAGCTATCGGGTCGAAGTCGACGGCCAGCCGGTCGAGCTCGCCGCGCTGTCCATGGGCAACCCCCATGCGGTGCTGCGGGTGGAGGATGTCGAAAGCGCACCAGTGCACGAGTTGGGGCCTAAACTGGAACATCATCCACGCTTTCCGCAGCGGGTCAACGCGGGTTTCCTCCAGGTCGTCGACCGCCAGCACGCCAGGCTGCGCGTCTGGGAACGCGGCGCCGGCGAGACCCAGGCCTGCGGCACCGGCGCCTGCGCAGCAGCGGTGGCGGCGATTCGTCAGGGCTGGATGGATTCGCCGGTGCTGATCGACCTGCCGGGCGGCCGGCTGTCCATCACCTGGGCGGGGCCGGGCCAGTCGGTCATGATGACCGGCCCTGCGGTGCGCGTGTACGAAGGCCAGGTACGTCTATGAGGATGCAGCAAATGAGTGAGCAGCCCCAAGAGCCCGTCGATGCCACAGCCGTTGCAGACTTCCTGCTGCGGAATCCGCAGTTCTTCCTGGGTCGCGAAGAGCTGCTGGCGGAACTGAATATTCCCCATTCGAGCGGTGCCGCGGTGTCGCTGGTGGAGCGCCAGCTCAGGCTGCTGCGCGAACGCAACAACGAGCTGCGGGGACGCCTGGGACAGTTGATGGACGTGGCCCGTGACAACGACCGCCTGTTCGACAAGACCCGGCGCCTGGTGCTCGACCTGCTCGACGCGACCACGCTGGAAGAGGCAGTCGGCCTGGTGGAGGACAGCCTGCGCCACGAGTTCCAGGTCCCCTTCGTCGGGCTGATCCTGTTCGGCGAACATGCCAGCCCAGCGGGCCGCTGGGTTGACACCGAAGAGGCCCAGCAAGCCATCGGCGGCCTCCTGGCCTGCGGCAAGCCCCTCTGCGGCGTACTGCGCAGCCACGAGCTGGGCTTCCTGTTCGGCGAGGAGCGTCGCCCGCAGATAGGCTCGGCCGCGGTGGCCGCCCTCGACCACCAGGGCCTGCACGGCGTGCTGGCGGTCGGCAGCCCCGATCCCCAGCACTACAGGAGCAGTCTCGGCACCCTCTTTCTCGGCTACATCGCCGACGTCCTCGCCCGCCTGCTACCGCGCCTGGTCAGCACCCCGCTGCGCTCGGTCAGATAAGCCGCCCATGCAGGCCGATCTCGATGCCTTCCTCGACCACCTGCGCAGCGAGCGCCAGGTGTCGCCCCACACCCTCGACGGCTACCGCCGCGATCTCGGCAAGGTCCTCACCCACTGCGAACGGGAGGGGCTGGCCGCCTGGAGCGCGCTGGACGCCGCCCGCCTGCGCCGGCTGATCGCCAAGCTGCACTTGCAGGGCCTCTCCGGTCGCAGCCTGGCGCGGCTGCTCTCGGCGGTGCGCGGCTTCTACCGCTACCTGCTGCGCGAAGGCCACTGCCAGCACGATCCCGCCGCCGGCCTGAGCCCGCCCAAGGGCGAGCGCCGGCTGCCGCGCACCCTGGATGCCGACCGCACCCAGCAGCTGCTCGACGGCGCCATCGAGGACGACTTCATCGCCCGCCGCGACCAGGCCATCCTCGAACTTTTCTACTCCTCCGGCCTGCGCCTCTCGGAGCTGGTCGGCCTGGACCTGGAGCGCCTCGACCTGGCCGACGGGCTGGTGCGGGTGCACGGCAAGGGCAACAAGGTCCGCGAACTGCCGATCGGCAGCAAGGCACGCCAGGCGCTGGAGGCCTGGCTGCCGCTGCGGGCGCTGGCGCGGCCGGCCGACGGCGCGCTGTTCATTGGCCGCCAAGGCCGCCGCCTGAGTCCGCGCGCCGTGCAGCTGCGGGTGCGCCAGGCCGGCGTGCGCGAACTGGGCCAGCACCTGCACCCGCACATGCTGCGCCATAGCTTCGCCAGCCACCTGCTGGAGTCCTCCCAGGACCTGCGCGCGGTGCAGGAACTGCTCGGCCATGCCGACATCGCCACCACGCAGATCTACACCCATCTCGACTTCCAGCACCTGGCGGCGGTCTACGACCAGGCCCATCCACGGGCGCGCCGCCGCAAGGACGAGACCCCATGAGCATCCGCCTGATCACCTTCGACCTCGACGACACCCTGTGGAACGTCGCCCCGGTCATCGAGGGCGCCGAAGCCGAACTGCGCGACTGGCTGGGCCGCCACGCGCCGCTGCTCGGCGCGGTGCCGGTCGAACACCTGTGGCCGATCCGCACCCGCCTGGTCGAAGGGGAGCCGACGCTCCGGCACCGCATCAGCGAGCTGCGCCGCCGTGTGCTGCTGCACGCCCTCGAGGAAGCCGGCTACCCTGCAGCCGAGGCGCGAGAGCTGGCCGAGCAGGCCTTCCAGACCTTCCTCGCCGCACGCCACCGGATCGAATTCTTCCCCGAGACGCAACCGACCCTGGAAATCCTCGCCAACCGTTACGTCCTTGGCGTGCTCACCAACGGCAACGCCGACGTGCGCCGCCTGGGCCTGGCCGACTACTTCCGCTTTACCCTCTGTGCAGAAGAGCTGGGCATCGGCAAGCCCGATCCGCAGCCGTTCCTCGAGGCCCTGCGGCGCGGCGGCGTGGCGGCCGAACAGGCAGTGCACATCGGCGACCACCCCGACGACGACATCCAGGGTGCCCAGCGCGCCGGCCTGCGGGCGATCTGGTACAACCCCGCCGGCAAGCCCTGGAGCCACGACGGCACACCAGACGCGCAGATCGCCAGCCTGGCCGAGCTGCCGGCGCTGCTCGGTCACTGGCAAGCCGGCTGACGGCGGTGCACGGCGATCCCGCCGTCCCCGGCCGACCCCATGCCTGGCCGGCGGAAAGCCGCTACCGCCTGTTGCCACCAGCGCTGGTGCTGCTCGCCGGCAGCCTCGCCGGAGGCATCCAGCCAGCCGGCCTGCTCGCCGGCAGCCTCTTCGTCGCCTGGGTGTTCTACTCCCGGCCATACTTGGCGGATGGCCCCTGGCGCGCCAGCGTGCTGCTTGCCAGCCTGGCGCTGGCCGCCCACCTGCTACCCGGCTTCGTCCCGCTGCTGCTCGCCGAACCGCACCCGCTCAGCCCCGACGCGCCGCCCTACGGCGTGCGCTTGTCCTGGGACAAGCTGCTGCTCGGCGCCACCTTGCTGGGCTGGTGGTGGACGGAGGCCGCCACGCGCCCCCGCGCGCCGGCACGGCCAGGCCGGGCCTGGGCCTGCGCCCTGGCGACCCTGCTCGGCGTGCCGACGCTGGCCCTGGCCGGCGGCATGCTGGCCTGGCAGCCGAAATGGCCCGCCGAGCTGCCGGCCTGGCTGGCGGTGAATCCCGGGGTGACGGTACTGGCCGAGGAGCTGCTGTTTCGCGGCCTACTACAGGGCGCGCTGGTGCAGCGCCTCGGCACGGTCCGCGGGATCGCCTTGAGCGCCGCCCTGTTCGGCCTGGCCCATGTGCCCTTCAGCCTGTCGTTCGCCCTGCTCGCCGGCGTGGCAGGCCTCGGCTACGGCTGGGTCATGCAGTTGTCCGGCCGCCTGGGCGCGGCGGTGCTGCTGCACGGGGCGGTCAACCTGCTGCACTTCCTGCTGCTCAGCTACCCGCTGCGCCTGAACTGAAGGCACAAAAAAGGCGGCCCGGGATTCGCTCCCAGGCCGCCCTTGCGCCGCCAGCCGACCGGAAAGGGTCAGATGGGGCGGCTACCGTACTTGCTGTCCGGCTTCTTCGGCGGGTCGGCGACCACGTTCGGCTCGACTTCCTGCACCTTGCCGCCGCGCGCCAGGAATTCCTCCATGGCCCGCGCCAACGCATCGCGATCCTTCTGCTTGGCCTCAACGCTGAGCATCTCGTCAACGTCCACTGTGCTCTTGGACTTCTTGCCGGAGGCCACCACCCGGTCACTGCCGTCGTCCTCCTCAGCGACTGCCTCGTCGGCGGCGTTCAGCTCCTCACCTTCGTCCTCCTCACCCGCTTCCAGCTCTTCCTGTTCCAGTTCTTCATCGCTCATGTTCGACCTCACGACTTGCATACAACAGGTTGGTTATAGTCCCGCCAGCGGTCGCTTTGACCCTGGCCCGCGGACCACTGCATTCGTTGGGCGATCTCAGCTCTGAGAGCTTCGCCAAAAAAATCAGTTCCCTCGGCCCTGCAGCGTGGCCAGGATGCGGCGCGCGCCCCCATGTTCGCGGTGCTCGCCGAGATAGATTCCCTGCCAGATCCCCAGCGCCAGGCGTCCCGCCGTCACCGGCAGGAGCAGTTGGCAGCCCAGCAGACTGGCCTTGAAGTGCGCTGGCAGATCGTCCGGCCCTTCATAGTCATGTTCGTAGCCGCCGTCGCCCTGGGGCACCAGACGGTTGAAGAAGCGCTCGAAATCGCGCCGCACCGCCGCGTCGGCATTCTCGTTGATCGTCAACGAGGCCGAGGTGTGCTGCAGCCAGAGGTGCAGCAGCCCCACCCGGCAGGAGGCCAGCTCCGGCAGGCCGGCAAGCAGCTCGTCGGTCACCAGATGGAAGCCGCGCGGCCGCGCACGCAGGGTGATAGTCGTCTGTTGCCACATCTGCCACAGCTCCAGGATTCTGCCGCGGGAATTCTAGCGCGGCACAGAAAAAAGCAAAGGGCGCCGATGGCGCCCTTTTGACGGTTTGCGACCATTGCCGGAGCACGGCCGCAGGGAGAATGGCGGCCGGATCGCTCCGGCCGCCCTCCCGACCCTCAGATGTTGTAGCCGCGCTCGTTGTGCAGGGAGAGGTCGAGACCGATGGTTTCTTCCTCATCGCTGATGCGCAGGCCCATCACCCGCTCGATCACCTTGAGGATCGCGAAGGTGACGACACCGGTGTAGATCACGGTGAAGAGCACACCCTTGGTCTGGATCCACAGCTGGCTGGCGATGCTGTCCACCTCGCCGAAACCACCCAGGGCCGGTGCCGCGAACAGGCCGGTCAGCAGCGCACCGACGATGCCGCCGATACCGTGCACGCCGAAGGCATCGAGGGAATCGTCATAGCCGAGGTTGCGCTTCAGGCTGGTGGCGCAGTAGAAACAGATTGCGCCGGAGGCCAGACCGATCACCAGGGCGCCCATCGGGCCGACGGTGCCGGCGGCCGGGGTGATGGCCACCAGGCCGGCGACCACGCCGGAGGCGATGCCCAGGGCGCTCGGCTTGCCGTGGGTCAGCCACTCGGCGACCATCCAGGTCAGTGCCGCGGCGGCAGTGGCGATCTGGGTCACCAGCATGGCCATACCGGCGGTGCCGTTGGCGGCGATCGCGGAACCGGCATTGAAGCCGAACCAGCCGACCCACAGCATGGCCGCGCCGATCAGGGTGTAGCCGAGGTTGTGCGGGGTCATGGCGACGCCCGGGTAGCCCTTGCGCTTGCCCAGCACCAGGCAGGCCATCAGGCCGGCGACACCGGCGTTGATGTGCACCACGGTGCCGCCAGCGAAGTCAAGCACGCCCCAGTCCCACATCAGCGCGCCGTTGCCGCTCCAGACCATGTGGGCGATGGGCGCGTAGACCAGCAGGAACCAGACGGACATGAACACCAGCATCGATGAGAACTTCATGCGCTCGGCGAAAGCACCGGTGATCAGCGCCGGAGTGATGATGGCGAAAGTCATCTGGAAGGTGATGAAGACGCTTTCAGGAAAGGTGCCAACCAGGCTGTCGGTGGTCAACCCGCTGAGAAAGGCCTTCTCCAAACCGCCAACGAAGGAGCTGAAGTTGAGCACGCCCTCTTCCATGCCGGTGGTGTCGAAGGCGATGCTGTAGCCGAAAAGGACCCAGAGCACGCTGATCAGGCCGGTGATGGCAAAACACTGCATCATCACCGAGAGCACATTCTTCGAGCGCACCATGCCGCCGTAGAACAGCGCCAGACCGGGAACGGTCATGAACAGCACCAGCGCCGTGGCGGTGAGCATCCAGGCGGTATCGCCGGAGTCCAACGTGGCCTCCTGGGCGCTGGCTAGAGCAGGCAAGAAGAGAGAGGGAAGGGCAGCGAGCCCTGCGCTTTTGCGCAACATCATTGGTTATCTCCTGGGGCGGGGGGATCGTAGGCTCAGATCGCGTCGGTGCCGGTTTCGCCGGTACGGATGCGGATGGCCTGTTCTAGATTGACTACGAAAATCTTGCCGTCACCGATCTTGCCGGTGTTGGCAGCTTTGGTGATCGCCTCGATGACGTGATCGAGTTGGCCGTCCTCGATGGCCACATCGATCTTCACCTTGGGCAGAAAGTCGACCACGTACTCCGCACCCCGGTACAGCTCGGTATGACCCTTCTGCCGGCCAAACCCCTTGACTTCGGTGACGGTGATGCCCTGCACCCCAATCTCCGACAGCGACTCGCGTACGTCGTCCAGCTTGAACGGCTTGATGATGGCAGTGACTAGCTTCATGAAACGTATCTCCGTGTAGTGGACTTGCCCCAGGAAAAAACGACCCCAATTCAAGTCTAAGCGCAGTGTCTGGCTTTGTAACGCGCGGGTATCTCGGGCCGACCCGCTCGACGGCACCCGGCTCTGGCGAGCACGCTGGATCCCATGCCTTCGCAAAGGCAAAAATCATACCGCTATCGACAAACGGCAAAAACCCCTATTAGCAAACGGTTATAGAACTTCTCTAAAGCGCTACGGGAAAATCCCGCACCCATTCAGTGCGCAGTCCAGCGCACGCCAGCACAAAAACCGTGCACAACACCTCTCGGCAGTCTTGCCGATGCCCCGTGCTACACTGCCGACCGATTGACTCCGGAACCGTATCATGCTGCCACCCAAAGCCCTGTTCGACACCCTCAGCACCCATGCCGCCCGCCTGTTCAACGGCGAGGCGCCACTCCCGCCACGCGAGCTCGAAGCCCAGCTCAAGGCCCTGCTGCAGAGCGCCTTCAGCAAACTCGATCTGGTCAGCCGGGAAGAGTTCGACAGCCAGATGGCCGTCCTCGCCCACACCCGCGCCCGCCTGGAGGCTCTGGAAGCCAAGGTCGCCGAACTCGAGGCACGCCTGGGCGAAC
This sequence comes from Azotobacter armeniacus, assembly GCF_054779355.1. Lineage (NCBI taxonomy): Bacteria > Pseudomonadati > Pseudomonadota > Gammaproteobacteria > Pseudomonadales > Pseudomonadaceae > Azotobacter > Azotobacter armeniacus. The sequence goes on along the minus strand of NZ_BAAGYK010000103.1, from coordinate 4,559 downwards.
AGCCCCCCACCCCGCCCGCCGCCTGAGCGTGCGGGGAATGCGATCAAGGAGAGATCCATGTCCCTGGCCATCGTCCACAGCCGCGCCCAGGTGGGCGTCGAAGCGCCCGCCGTCACCGTGGAGGCTCACCTCGCCAACGGCCTGCCGGCGCTGACCCTGGTCGGCCTGCCGGAAACCGCGGTCCGCGAGAGCAAGGACCGCGTGCGCAGCGCCATCCTCACCTCCGGCTTCGACTTTCCGGCGCGGCGCATCACCCTCAATCTGGCACCCGCCGACCTGCCCAAGGACGGCGGACGCTTCGACCTGGCCATCGCCCTCGGCATCCTCGCTGCCAGCGAGCAGCTGCCCACCGAGGCCCTCGGCCCCCTGGAATGCCTCGGCGAGCTGGCCCTCTCCGGCAGCCTGCGGCCGGTCCAGGGCGTGCTGCCCGCCGCGCTGGCCGCCCGCGCCGCCGGACGCACCCTTGTGGTGCCGCGGGCGAACGCCGAGGAGGCCAGCCTGGCCTCGGGACTGACCGTGCTGGCCGTCGACCACCTGCTGGAGCTGGCCGCCCACCTGAACGGCCAGGCCCCGCTGGCGCCCTACCAGGCCCAGGGCCTGCTGCGCCAGGCGCCATCCTACCCCGACCTCGCCGAAGTGCAGGGCCAGGCCGCGGCCAAGCGTGCCCTGCTGGTGGCCGCCGCCGGCTCCCACAACCTGCTGCTCAGCGGCCCGCCGGGAACCGGAAAGACCCTTCTGGCCAGCCGCCTGCCGGGACTGCTGCCGCCTTTGGACGAGCGCGAGGCGCTGGAAGTGGCGGCGATCCACTCGGTGGCCGGCGCCGCACCGCTCGCGGCCTGGCCGAAGCGGCCGTTCCGTCAGCCGCACCACAGCGCCTCGGGACCAGCGCTGGTCGGCGGCGGCAGCCGGCCGCGCCCCGGGGAGATCACCCTGGCCCACCAGGGAGTATTATTTCTCGACGAATTGCCGGAGTTCGACCGCAAGGTGCTGGAAGTGCTGCGCGAGCCCCTGGAAAGCGGCGAGATCGTCATCGCCCGGGCCAACGACAAGGTGCGTTTTCCGGCGCGCTTCCAACTGGTCGCGGCGATGAACCCCTGCCCCTGCGGCTACCTGGGCGACCCCGCCGGCCGCTGCCGCTGCAGCCCTGAACAGATCCAGCGCTACCGCGCCAAGCTGTCCGGCCCGCTGCTCGACCGCATCGACCTGCATATCGGCGTCACCCGCGAGGCCACCGCCCTGGGCGCACCGCGCCTGGACGGCCCGGATACCGCCAGCGCCGCGACCCAGGTGGCGGCGGCGCGCAACCGCCAGCTCGCACGCCAAGGTTGCCCCAATGCTTTCCTCGACCTGCCTGGTCTGCACCAACACTGCGCACTGGACAGCGAAGATCGTCAGTGGCTGGAATGCGCTTGCGAACGCCTCGGCCTGTCGCTGCGCGCCGCCCACCGCATCCTCAAGGTGGCACGCACCCTGGCCGATCTCGAGGCGGTGCCGGACATCGCCCGCGTGCACCTGGCCGAAGCCCTGCAGTACCGGGCCAGCACCGCCTGAGCACACGTCCCGCCGGGGAGAGGGTTGAGTTGAGGGGAAAAGTCCCCTCAGTTGCGCCCAGTCAGCCTGCCGAGCAGGCCGCGCAGAGTTTCCTGCAGGTCGGCGGGCATCACCACCACCTTGGCGTTGCCGCTCTGGGCAAGCTTTTCCAGGGAGGTGATGTACTTCTCGCCGAGCAGGTACATCATCGGCCCGGGCTCCGTACCGACCGCATTGGTCACCCGGCTGATCGCCTCGGACGAGGCCTCGGCCAGCAGCACCTGGGCATTGGCGTCGCGCCGCGCCGACTCCAGGCGCGCCTCGGCTTCGAGGATCGTCGCCTGCTTCGCGCCCTCGACCTTGGTCACTGCGGCCTTGCGCTCGCGCTCGGCGGCTGCCTGCAGTTCCATTGCCCGCTGCATCGACTCGGACGGCTTGATGTCCTGGATCTCCACCGACTTCACCGTCAGCCCCCAGTCCACCGCCTCGTCGGCGATGCTCTCGCGCAGCCGGGCCTTGATCTTGTCCCGCGAGGACAGCGCCTCGTCCAGCTCCATCTCGCCAACGATCGAGCGCAGAGTGGTCATGATCAGGTTGCGGATCGCCTCGGAGAAGCCGGTGACCCCGTAGACCGCCTTGGCCGGATCGGTGACCTTCACGAAGGCGGTGGCATTGGCGAGGATCACCGCATTGTCGCGGGTGATGACTTCGTGCTGCTGCACATCGAGGATGATGTCCTTGGTCACCAGCTTGTAGGCGACGTTGTCCAGGAAGGGGATGATAAGGTTCAGTCCCGGCCGCAGAGTGACGTGGTAGCGCCCCAGCCGCTCCACGACCCACGCCTCGCCCTGGGCCACCAGCCGTACCCCTTGGCGACGGTAATGAGGACGAACGCGAGAACCGCGATCGCCACTGCCAATCCCGCACTCATGTAGTGCTCCTTGTTTCTTTGGAAAGATCAGACCCTGGCTACCTTGACGTAACTGCCCTCGATTGACACCACGCGCACCCGCTCCCCCGCAGGAATGGTCGCCTCGGCCATGCAGGCCCACTCCTCGGCGCCAAGAATCGGCTTCTGGAAACGCACCCGGCCCCGCTCGAAGGGGGCGATGGCGCTGACCAAGAGCCCCATCTCGCCGATCGCCTCGCCGGCCGCCGTGCCGATCCGCGTCGTCTACCGGCCGGGCCGGAACACGCCGAAGCACAGCGCGGTCATCGCCAGCGAACTCGGGATCCAAACCAGCAGCTGCGCGGTCAGCGAAAGAGCGCCGGCCAGCAGCAGGGCCCAGAGGCCGAACCAGATCACGAAAAACGCCGGTATGGCCAGTTCCAGCAGGATCAGTACGACCCCGCCGACGACCCAGTGCCACCACTCCATCGCCATCCACTCCTCAGCGTTCATCGCCGTTATCGGCCGCACGATATTAACTGGCCAGCAATCCCGGCAACAGGATGCAGCGCCGTGGAGCAGACTTGACCTGAGTGCCTTTCCCATCTCTCCGTGAAACGACGCCATTGCCCTCTGTCACCGATTCAAGTCCTCATGCAGATAGTCGGTGAAAGCGCGAATCAGCGCCGAGACCTGGCGATGCTGCGGGTAGACCGCGTAGATCTTCGCCGGTGGCGGCAGGAAGGCTTCGAGCACCGGCACCAGCGCGCCCGTGGCCAGTTCCGGGCCGACGATGAAGGTCGGCAGCCAAGCGAGGCCGAGCCCGGCGAGGGCGGCGTCGCGCACCAGCTCGTCGTTGTTGACGCGATAGCGGCCACGAACGCCGATGCGCTCGGGCCGGCCGTCGCGCCAATAGGTCCACTCCACCGCCTTGCCGTGGCCGTAGAGCAGGCAATCGTGGTCGCGCAGTTCCGCCGGCATCTGCGGCGTACCGCGGCGAGCAAGGTAGGCTGGACTGGCGCAGGTGACCATCTCCAGCGGGGTCAGGGCGCGGGCGATCAGCGTAGAGTCGGCGAGCTCGCCGATGCGCACCGCCATGTCGTAGCCCTCCTCGAGCAGATCGACCCGCCGGTCGCTCAGGTCCAGCTCAACGGCGATCTCCGGGTAGCGCTCGAGAAAGCCCGGCAGCAGGCGACCGAGATGCAGGGTGCCGAAGGACATCGGCGCCGACAGGCGCAGCGTGCCTCGCGGCGTCGCCCGCTGCTGCAGGATGGCCTGCTCGGCCGCCTCCACGCCGTCGAGGATCTGCCGGGCGCGCTCGCAGTAGAGCAGCCCAAGCGGGGTGACGGCGAGCCGGCGGGTCGAGCGGTTGAGCAGGCGCACCCCCAGCCGTGCCTCCAGGCCCATCAGCCGGCGGCTGACGAACTGCTTGGACAACCCCAGCGCCTCGGTAGCGGCGGTGAAGCTTCCGCCGTCCACGACGGCGACGAACAGGCGCATGTCCTCGATCTGGTTAATTGTCTCTTCTGAATGGACTATATAGCGCTTTCCGGCATCTTAATTGAATCGCAATAAGACACTAGTCTGTGCTCACGGTGCTGAACAAGGCACCTCCACCGACCCGGAGACACGGACATGACCTTCTCGACCAGCACCGTCACCAACACCGCCACCGCCTTCACCGGCCGCATCCTGCTGAGCTCGCTGTTTCTCGTCAGCGGCCTGGGCAAGGCCGCTGCCCCGGCCGCCACCCTCGGCTACATCGGCAGCACCGGCATGCCCTTCCCCACCTTGGCCCTGGCGATCGCGCTGCTGATCGAACTGGGCTTCGCCACGGCGCTGCTGGTCGGCTACCGCACCCGCTTGGTCGCCACCGTCATGGCCGGCTTCACCCTGGCGACGGCCCTGGCGTTCCACAACCAGTTCGGCGACCAGAACCAGCTCATCCACTTCCTGAAGAACCTGGCGATCGCCGGGGGCCTGCTGCAGGTGGCCGCCTTCGGCGCCGGCGCCCTGAGCCTGGATGCCTACCGCAGCCGCCGTACCGCCCACGCCTGAAGTTTCCCGCCCGGCTCCGGCCGGGCCTTGCCGACCGAGGAATTCGATATGAACGAACTGCGCAGATCCGCCGAGCGTGGCG
>NZ_BAAGYK010000102.1:0-1452 GCF_054779355.1 Azotobacter armeniacus | reverse complement strand
GCATCCAGGCATGCAGGGCATCGGCGACGGGGGCCGCTTTTTCCTGACGTATTCGCCATCGCTCATCGGGCGGCAGGTCACGCACCTCACGCTCGATTTCATACAGCAGGCCGATGGTGTGCAGCGCCTGCCCGGCCAGCGGGCTCTGGTTGGCGACGTGCAGGTCGTAGAACTTGCGCCGGGCATGGGCCATGCAGCCGATCTCGGTCATGCCCTGCTCGAAGCAGGCCTTGTAGCCGGCGAAGTCGTCGCAGACCAGCTTGCCTTTCCAATCGCCGAGGAAGGTACGGGCGTGCTCGCCGGCACGGCTGGAGCTGAAGTCGTAGACCACCGCGCGCAGCTCGGCGAACTTGGCCACCATGACCTGGGCCAGCAACCCGGCGGTCGGGATGCCCTTGTCGATCACCTGCGGCGGTACCGGTGCCTGGATCAGCGTTTCGCACTGCTCGCAGACCCACTTGCCGCGGATATGCCGCTCCACCGTGAAGACGCCGGGCGTGTAGTCGAGTTTCTCGCTGACCTCCTCGCCGATGCGCTTGAGCTGGCAGCCGCAGGAGCACTGGGTGTGGTCCGGCTCGTGATGGATCAGGGTGCGGGGCAGCTGTGGCGGCAAGGCTGTGCGCCTGGGCTGCCGGCGTGGCTCGGCCGGGGCGGGGACCGGAGCAAGCTCCTCGAGCTCGGCCTCGATGGCTGCGATATCGGTGTCGACCAGCTCATCGAGCAGGCCGAGCTGATTGGCGTCGAGCTGCTCGCTGCGCCGGGCGAACCGGTGCCGCCGCAGAACGGCGATTTCGTGGGCCAGCTGCTCGCTGCGCGTCTTGTGATAGCGGACTTGCTGGTCGAGGCTGGCGACACGCTGCGTCAACTGCGCCGCCAGTTCGCGCAGTTGCTCGGGAGTCAGATGGTCGAAAACCGCAGAAGTCATGGCGCCGATTGTGCCGGCTCGTGCTGCCTTCGACGATAGGCCGTTCGGTCAATTGCGCGGCACGAACCACCTGACTGCCGACTATAAGAGACTTATCGTCGCCGCCGGGCCGACCCGCTGCCAAGGCAACCCCACCACCAGCGCCTGAAGCTGCTCGGCGTTCAGCTCCAGGTGAGCACCCTGCCAGTTGCCTGGCCAGACAAAACGGCCCTGGTTCAAACGACGCGAGGCCAGCCAGACACCGAAACCATCGTGCACCAGCACTTTCAGGCGGTTGGCCCGTTTGTTGGCGAACAGGTAGGCGTTGTGCGGCTTCGCCGCACCAAAGACCGCCACCACCCTGGCCAGGGCCGTTTCCGTTCCGGCCCGCATGTCCAGCGGTTCGCTGGCGAGCCAGATGGCATCGATGCGGATCATTGCAGGATCTCGCGCACGAACCGGGCACACCCCTCTGCATCGCCCGCAGGCCAGTGAACGGTCAAGGTTGTGCGCCGATGGGGGATATCGATGCGAATGTCCGCGCTGGA
>NZ_BAAGYK010000101.1:5771-45054 GCF_054779355.1 Azotobacter armeniacus | reverse complement strand
GCGCGTGCTTTCTCCAGTGTCTGTCTGTCCGGCGACATCGCCGCTTCCTGCTGATTGTTCTGTAGGTTGGACGCTGGCCGTGCTGAATTCCTTGGCCGGGAGCCGGCGGTTATCGCTCAGCACCATTGGATCTGGGGGCAGCAGACTAGCAATTATCGGCCGGGGCAGGATGGCACTGTGTCATGGCTTTGGAGGCGGTCGGGGGATCATGGAGGAGCTTTTCTTATCGGCTTGTTGGTCGGTCAGGCTCATCGGGCCTCCCCCTGGCTGCCACGGATTATTGCCGCCGGCGAGAGGCGGTCTGCAATGAGTCGCTGGCGCCTCACGCGGTCTGCTCGAAGCACCGCTTGTGGTACCCGTTGCCGGCGACCAGCAGTTGCTCGCACGCGGCCGAGGCCGGGGATATTGTCGCCCTCGACGTAATCCCGGACGGGCAGAGGGTATCCAAACACGGTGTTCCCACCCAGGAGATCCTGGGCTCGGGTGATCGCATACCTTTCCTGGAGAGCTCGTATCGGCTGATCCGAGCCGAACTTTTCTCTGGCGATGAACCTGGCATTGGCGAGCCGCATGCCGAGGCTTTGGCCATCGAAACGGGTTTGGCCGGCGAGGCTTGCCTTCAGCACCTTTTCGGTGGCGCGCAGCAAGCCGGGCAGGGTGGTATAGCGGGAGGGGGTGGCCATTGATGGAGCCTCCTTGGGAATGTTGGGTATGGGCCAACGGGCGCGTCCTGGTCAGCTCTGTAGGCCATAACGTTGAGCTGGCGGGCGAGTGCTTGCCCGCCCAGTGCCCGGGCGGGCTATCGGCGTTGGAAGGAGGATCAATTGCCTTGCTGGGCCATATTCATCCCGACGGCGGCGGGCCGGCATGCTGCTGTCTCTCCGGTCGGGTAGGCGTCATGCAGCTCGCCCTGCAGGAGGCGTCCAGCGGCACGTTTTCCAACGCGCAGCATCACCTCGCCGCCATTCGTGGTGGCTTCGTTCTCGAAGCAGTGCACGGTGCCGGCAGGGGCGACGATGAAGGCCGGAATGCGCTGTGCTTGCCCCAGTGCAGTGGAAAAGCTCTCGCCGGTCACTGGTGGGCGCCACTCGCCCCACTGCTTGAACAGGAAGGGCACGCCAGCCGCCAGACATTGGTCGCGCAGACTGGTTGCCCAGTGCGGATGCATGGCACGCGCGTTCGGGCCTGACTCGCCGCCGACGACCACCCAGTCAATCCGGTCCGGATATGGCGCACCGCCGTCGTCCTCTGCGCGTTCACACAGGTAGTTCTCTATGTGAACTGGCCCAAGCAGCGGCTCGATGCTTAACCAGCGCACAGCGGCCGGCGTCTCGAGCAGCTGCGGAATGCGCTCATCGGCCGCAGCTTGATTCTCGACGGTCACGCCCAGCCAAACGTTCGGCAATGGCCAGGTCACATGGTATGCCCCCGGCTTCAAGATGCCTTCGCGCTGCCCCTCGGCAATCCACCGAGCATCCTTGCTGCTCATCACCTCGCGCATGCGCTCGGCACGCTTGGTCAGGATCTGGAAGGTGTGATGCGTTGCCGATGCCATGACTGCGAAGATCCGCTGCATGACCTCCTCGGACATGTTCTCGTGAAAAAGGTCGCTCATGCTGTTGACGAAGATCCGCTGCGGTTTGCGCCGGCGCAGCGGCTGGTCCATGGCCGGCTCCACGACCTTGATTTGCCCATTCCACTGGCCACCCACTGCGAGCAGCCCGTCATAGGAACCCTGGCCCTCCGGTATGCCACGGCCACGGTCCATGCTGATGATCCGCGCTGCCTGCGCCTCGGCGTAGCAGTGCCGGCAGCCGTCCGAGACACGCGAGCAGCCCCTGATGGGATTCCAGGTGGCGTCGGTCCATTCAATTCCTGTCTTGTCGCTCAATGGTCGGTTTCCTTGCTTGAGGGGCCGCACACACGGTACGTCCTGGTTTTCTGTGGGCATGGTTGGTTCATGCCGCCCAGGCATTGCCATTGGGCTTGCCTGCAGCATGTTCAAGCTATCGTGGGTGGAAAGAATCCCAAGGGGGCGGTCGGCGCGTAGAGGGGGACGTACTGCAGCTGTTGTTGGTTCATGCCGACTTGCTGCCGGCATCACGTGTTGCAAAGATCCAGATGGTCTAGGCACTCAAGCCTCAAGCGTGAGTATCTTTGGCAGCTGGCTTCAGGCGTTCTATTTGCGCTCGCAACTCTGCGAGTTGACCGCGCAGTTCCGCGGCTTCGCCTAAGGCCTGTTTCGCCTCGGCGCCTGCCTCGCGTGCTTGCTGGCGGGCCTCCTCAATCTCGCGGACGGCACCGTCGAGGCGTGCTTGGGCGGTCTGGAGGTGGACTCGAGTGTCCTCGGTCTCCTTGCGCGCCTTCTCCAGGTCGCGGCGTAGCTCGGCGCTGGCCTTCGCATCCTCTTCGTGCTGCTGCATCGCGGCCAGCAGTTGGCCGTTGGCGGTGGCTTCCCGCTCGCGGGCGGCCTGCTCGGCTCGTCGGGCTTGCTGTATTTGCTCCATCAGATCGGCCTCGCGGCGAGACGCAGCCAGGGCCGCATCGTTGGCCGCTTTCTCGGCAGCAGCAGCGCGCTCGCGTAGCTGGGCGAGCTCAACGGCTTGTTTTTGCCGTTGCTCCAGCACTTCTGTCAGTCGTACTTGGGTCGCAGCCAGCTCTTCCTGGGTGCTGCCCAACTGCTGCTCCAAGTCCTCGACGGTTTGTGCCGCGTCGGCCAGCTCCCGCTCGGCCTGCTCGCGCTGTTCGCCGGCAGCCCTGACCACTTCCCTTACGCGCCGCGCGGCTGCTTTCACGGCCTTGTCGTTCAGCTCGACTGCCAGGGCCGCCAGGCGCTCGGTCAGCGCCCGGGCGACGGCCGCCAGTTCCTCGGCCACTTCCACTGGCAGTTCGGCCACCGGCTCGGCTTCGGCGACGGATGAGCGAGCCAGGTGCTCATCCCAGACCTGTTTCAGCCGGTTGGGGTTGCCTCCACCGACCTTCTGCCGAAGGGCAAATCCGGTGACGTTGCGGCCAGCCGCTTGCAGGGCTTCGCCTGCCTGGATGATCTCTTCTGGGGTGTATTCGCTGGGGCGCATGCTTGGTCTCCTATAGGATTTTGCCCAGCATCATACGAAACAAATAAACAAACTAACAAATAAACAAATTAAAGCAGTCTGGCTGACGGCATGAAGGGCAATAGAAGTTGCAGCAGGCTTTCGACCTTGGCGTGCAGGCGGTGCTGTGTTCGATTGCACGTTGTCGCTTAGGTAGTCCGCCTGCTGGCAGAGGGGGCTTGCGGTTGACCGGGCCGGCAAGCGCCAGCCCGGAGGGGGCGATCACTCGAAAGAGGTTTGGGCTTGTGCCTGAGCCAGGATCTTCTGGCGTATCCGTTGGGTTTGAGCCTCTCCGGCGGCAATTCTGGCCGCCAAGGCACCGTTCAGCTGGTCGACGAAGTAGGCCAGGTTGCCGGGAGTTTTCGGTCCCCAGAAGGCGTGCCATCGGGCCTTGCATTGCGCCTTCAGCTCGGGCGGCAGCGCATGGTAATCCTTGCGGACCTTGCGCCACTGCCGTGCATAGAGGTCACGCATCCTCTGCACGCTGCGCCGGTTTCGCTCGTCCCTGCGCCGCTTTTCTTCGTCCCAGGAGTGCTGCTCCTGGGCGATCTGATCGGCGAACAGCGGCATGGACTGCTGCTCGCGGACCAGCTTGCGATTGAAGGCGGCCTGCTTGCGGGAGGTGTAGGTGATCGCCTCGTGGCGCTCGGCGCGCTTGAACTGCATGACGGGTTTCCTCGGAGTTGAACGGGCTTCTGCTGACGGGATGGCCGGGCGGCGGGGTGCCCGTCACGGGTCGGTCGCCAGGGGAACTTCCCCCAGTACGCACCAGGCGATTTCGGCGTGATCGCTGCTCAGGCGGCCGATGATCGCGCTTTCCCACTCGTCCGGATCGGGCGTGCGGAGGCCATCCTCGTCGGTGAGGCGCAGCACGCACCCATCCGGCAAGATCAGATCCAGCGCCCTGCAGATGCCGCCGGTCTGGACCTCCCTGAAGCCGTAGAAGGCAACGGGGTCCACTTCGTAGCGGCCGCAGGGCGAGAGGTAGGGGTTGCGAATTTCGTCGCCTTCGTGAATGAAGGCCAGCAGGGCGGGATCGTAGGGGGCCTTATCGTTCCGGCCGGATTCGGTGATCAGGTACATGGTTTCGACTCCTCGTGAGTGGCAGCTACTTGCTGCAGGCCTTCAGGCTGCCATGGTCACGGAAGAACCCAAGTCGGGCGTTGTTCGCACGGCACGGCTTGGGCGCGATGGGCGGCCAGGCGGGTGGCCTGGTGCTGCTGGCGCTCGAGCAGTGGAGCCTGCTGCCAGCGGGAAAGGCCGCCCCGGCGGTTTTCGTGCAGGAAAAGAAAATGAAGGGGGACGTGACCAGTAGTCTAAACCTGTGAGGCTCATACCTGGCTCGCGGTTGATTTCGCTCAAGACTGAGGAAGGTATTGCAGATAGGCGATCAGGTCGATTTGCGAGCCAGTATCGCCTCCAGAGTCAAAAAAGCCTCTATTCGCGAACCGCCGATATAGCAAGCTCTGTCCAGTCTTCTCCAAATAGAAATCCAGCTCCGACTTACGAATGAACAACGCATTATTGCGGTAAGGGCCCGATGAGAATGCTATGAGTGCACCTGAAGCGTCTTGCCATCCGCGATGTTGATCCCAAATGAGGCCAACACTTCTCACCAGCATAACGCCTGATCCCAACCCCGGCTAAAGCGGGTTGACAGTTGCCGAAAAGCTATGAAATCATCCGAAACGGTTTTGGTTAGAAGCTGATGGGTTGGTCAGAAAGTCGCTGAAATAAAGTGCGGAGACCGATCAGATTGTGGTGATGAAAATCTATAGGATTTAACCGTGCCGTTATTTTGATGGCGGCTGTGAAAGTATTATGAGACCGGCAAGCGCTCCAAGGAAGTTATGCGCGGAACAGGATCTTAAGTCCAGCCCTTTCAAGGTCTTCGGCCGAACGCCGATCGGCTGCTTGCCGGCAAGGCTGTAGGAGCAGATTTATCTGCGATTGGCGGCAAGAGCATAAGCATCGCGAATAAATTCGCTCCTACCGAAGCGGTATCAACCTAACTCCCCCGGCTCTTCCCCCATGGGAAAGTGCAAGACCTTGAAAGGGGTGGATCTTAAGTCGCCCCATCGACGGGGAATGCAAAGGATTGCAGTTATGACAAAAGTTAAACTCTACGACCCGACATTGCGGGACGGAAACCATGCGCTTGGACATAGTCTTGGCTTAGTGGATATTAGTGCCTATTGCCTATCTGTGGATGCTTGCGGGCTTTACTGCGTAGAAGTCGGGCATGGAAACGGGCTGGGAGCGTCTTCTCTTCAACTGGGGTTAGCACCACACAGTGATGAGGCAATGCTAAGTACGGCTCGTGATGCCTTGCGTCAAACCCGTCTAGGGGTTCACGCCATACCGGGCTTTGCCAGGATTGATCACCTGCACATGGCGATAGATCAAGGCGTAGACGTGCTGCGTATTGCCTGCCATTGCACTGAAGCCGATACCACCGCGCGTTATATTGAATTCGTCAAAACACAGGGTGCCGAGGCGCAGGGTGTCTTGATGATGACCCACATGGCCAGTGCCCAGACATTGCTCGAGCAAGCCCGGCTGCAGGTTAGCTACGGGGCCGACGCCATTGTGCTGATGGACTCCGCGGGTGCTTACATGGAGCAAGACACCTCTGAAAAGATCTCACTGCTGGCCCAAGAGTTGCCGGTACCTATCGGTTTTCACGCACACAATAACCTTGGGCTGGCAGTAGCTAACAGTCTGACTGCTGTCGGGGCAGGTGCTCTAATGCTTGACGGCACCATCAATGGTCTCGGCGCCGGAGCAGGCAACACTCCGTTGGAAGTGTTGTGCGCTGCCCTTATGAGACTCGGCGTTGTAGAGCAGGCCCAAGCCTTTGCCGTAATCGCCGCCTCACAACAGACCACCGAAAGAATCAAACTCGGTCAACCCAATATCAGTGCAATGAATATTGTCAGTGGTATGTACGGAGTATTTTCGGGATTTGAAAAGCCGGTGTTGAAAGCTGCTGAGCAATATGGCGTTGCTCCGGTTGATATATATCGCATGCTGGGTAAAAGAAATGTTGTGGCAGGTCAGGAAGATCTGATTATTGAAGTTGCGATGAATTTGGCCAAGGCGCGCTGAGTTCACCTGATTTCTCATAAACAAGGAATGCGCTTCATGGTGCCTAGAGTTGCGATACTAGGTAGCGGCAATATTGGCTGTGATCTCCTTATTAAGGTGATGCGCAGTCCTTATTTGCGATGTCATTATTTTATTGGGCGTAATCAACAATCAGCGGGGCTTGAGTATGCCTCGAAACTCGGAGTGCGTTGTCATCATCACGGCATTGATGAACTGCTTGAGCATCTAAATGAAGTTGATGTGGTGTTTGATGCCAGCAGCGCTCAGGCACACTTGCAACATGCCCAAGTACTCGAAGGGCAAGGCAAACTTCTGATCAATCTGACCCCTGCCGATACGGGCACCTGGTGTGTGCCGACGATCAATTCGAACACATTAGGGGATGTTGAAAATCTCAACATGATCACCTGCGGCGGGCAGGCATCCCTGCCGATCGTGCATGCGATACGACGCACTGGGCAGAACCTCACGTATGTGGAGGCGGTGTCATCGATTTCCGCGCGTAGCGCCGGAGCGGCGACTCGCCTGAACGTGAATGAGTACCTGTGCACCACTGAGAGAGCACTCAAGCATTTCTCTGGTGCCCCGAATGTGAAGTCGATCCTCAACATCAATCCTGCCGACCCGCCGGTGGATATGCAAACCACCATCTTCGCCTTAATGGACAACCCGGATATCGACGGGTTGCGGCGTAGTGCCCGATCAATGGTTGAGCAGGTGCGTGAGTACATGCCCGGCTATTCAATGATCATGGAGCCCAGCTTGATCGACGGCAAAGTGATGGCCATGGTCCGGGCCACGGGGGCAGGGGACTACCTGCCGGCTTACGCGGGCAATCTGGACATCATCACCAGCGCGGCAGTTCGGGCAGCTGAAGATCGTTGCCGAAACTGAATCCAGGACGGATTTGAGCGTTATCTCAGAAGAGTATCGACATGACTAAGGTATACGGAACCTACGGGCCGAAGCTTAAGCGACTGCCCGAATGGGTCAAGCGCGTGACTGACGTTGTTTACACGAAATTGGGCCAGCGCCAGCATTTCTACAGTGGTGAAAGTACTTTTGCCCAGCAACGCGGGGATGAGTTCGCCCGGCGCCTTGCTCAGGGCGAGAGTCTCTACCTGCTGGGCGTCGGCCCGTTCGGGCACAACACGGGTGTTGCTTTGATCAAAGTCAGCACCAAGGATGGCATCAACATTATCGCGAACAATGAGGAGGAGCGTTTCAGCGCGGAAAAACACTCAAACAAATTCCCCGAGCACAGCTTGGCTGAGATCCGCCTGATAATGGCCAGCCGCAACATCGCGGCGAAGGATATCTTCTGCATCCTGGGCAGTTGGGATTACATCAGCGCCCTGGGCTTCGACCTGAAGATCATCTTTGAACACGCCCCCAGCAGCCTGACCTTACTCAATCCAAGGCACGATCCGAATTTCAACCTCAGTCACTTGGTCAAGGGCCTCGGCGCGCCGAAGCGGATCTCTCAAAGTTTGGGGCTGGAAACCACCCAGCCGCTGATCGGCATGCATCACCACAACAACCATGCTTACCTTGCCTATGCCATATCACCCTTCGCTCGGGAGAAAGAGCCGGTCATCCTCACGGTGCTCGATGGCACCGGCGACAATGGCGCCATCTCACTTTACGAAGTACGTGAGGGGGAGGTCATTTGCCATCGACAGAACCAGAGCACCATCGATTCGCTGGGCTACCTTTACGGTTACATCAGCTCGACTCAGGGCGGCTGGAGCTTTCTCAGTTCTGAAGGACGCTACATGGGGGCCGCCGCTTGGGGCAACCCTAGCCGTTTGACCAACCCGTATTACAAGCGGCTGCGCCAGATTCTGTATTTTGCCGACGAGGGCAACATCCACGTCAATCGGATCATGGCTAACTGGCATATCAAGAGTCACACCGAGCCTTACGGCCAGTCGTTGATCGACATTCTCGGTGCACCTATTGCCCCAGGGGACATGTGGAATCCGGACAGCGTCCTTAGCGTGGACGACATTGAACATTCGGAGATCACCCAGGATAGGGTCGACAAGGCCCAGGCGCTGCAACTGGTGTTTGAGGACGCGCTGTTTCATATCGTTGATTATCTGATCCGCAAAACGGGTGCACACAAGCTGGTGCTCACCGGCGGGACTGCGCTTAATTGCATCGCCAACATGCACTTGGTCAAGCACTTCAATCGTGATTACTTCAAGCGCTACCTGGGCCAGGATCAGTGCTTGAAGATTTGGGTGCCGCCAATCCCCAGCGACTGCGGCGTGGCCCTTGGGGCGGCGTTCCAGTTTGCCATGCGTAATGGTGCCGCTGCGCGCAACGATTTCGCCAGCCCTTATCTCTGCGGTCTGGCGCCGTCCACTGCGCAGATACAACGTGCGGTGGCCGAGGAGCAAGGGGTGGAGGCGCGTAAGATTGGCTCGCTGAATCGGTCGGACTCGCTGGTCGAGGTTGCACGTTTCATGGCCAATCTGGTGTGCAGTAACGCGGTGATCGGGGTGTTCCAGGGGCCGGCCGAAACCGGTCCTCGGGCCTTGGGCAACCGTAGCATTCTGGCTAACCCATGCCACCCCAACACCCTGGAGTTGCTGAACTCCAAAGTGAAGTTCCGGGAAAAAATCCGCCCTCTGGCACCCATGGTCACCCTCGAAGAAGCGCATCGGTTGTTTGAGTTGGACGAAGGGGCCAAGACCGATGACTACTCGGCCTACAACTACATGGTGCTTACTGCCCGTGCGCACCCTGAGGCCCGCAGCCGGGTTCCAGCAGTGGTCCATGTGGATGGCACCAGTCGTCTGCAGATCGTGCGCCAGTCTCTTAATCCGCTGATCCATGCCTATCTCAAACAGATGGGGAAACTGTGCGGCGTCGAAGCTTCGGTGAATACCTCGCTGAACGTGGGTAGCCCGATTGCGCAGACGCCTGCACACGCCCTGCAGACTCTCAACCGAGCCAAGGGTATGGACGCGCTGATCATGGTCGGTGCCAACGGCGACATCTTCGCAGTCTGGAAAACCGACAGCGACTTCAAGCGGCGGCTAGCGGTGTTTGAAGCCCAGCCCCTCGACGTATTGCCTACCTGAACGGCGCTCATTTATCCGGATTCTGGAGTTCATCATGACCGACAACACTCAACCTCAGGCCACTAATAAGTATCGCAACAACCTTAAGGCTTTCGATTACGGAAACCAGTTCTGGGACGAATCGGAGCGCAATGGCCTGGCCGGCATCGTTGCTAACCTGATGGGCGATGGCAGCCTGGAGACTGCCGACGGCCATCGTTTTATCAACGTCAGTTGCTGTTCCTATCTTGACCTGGACTCGCACCCGAGCATCGTTCAGGGCGCGGTCGATGCATTGCAGCGATATGGCGTATTGGATCATTGCATTTCTCGGATCCGCATCCAGATTCCAGCCTTGCTGGAGCTGGAATCGTCACTCTCGCAATTGTTCGACGCCAAGGTCATTACAGCGATTTCCGTCGGCGCCGCGACGGCGGGAATTTTACCGTTGCTGGCCTCCGGGCACCTGACTCAGGGCGTGCGGCCAGTGATGGCCTTTGACAAGTTCGCGCATTTTTCCATGAGCCTGTACAAGCCGGTGTGCGGCGACGAGACCGAGGTATTTACCATCGGCCACAACGACATGAACGCCCTGGAAGAGCTGTGCCGCAAGTATCCCAAGGTTGCCTATGTCGCCGACGGCACTTACAGCATGGG
This sequence comes from Azotobacter armeniacus, assembly GCF_054779355.1. NCBI lineage: Bacteria > Pseudomonadati > Pseudomonadota > Gammaproteobacteria > Pseudomonadales > Pseudomonadaceae > Azotobacter > Azotobacter armeniacus. The sequence continues at coordinate 35,123 of NZ_BAAGYK010000101.1, read as the reverse complement.
CGGGCACGCGGCGCTCTCGGACCTGTTGACCCTGCAGGAGAAGTACGGGTTGTTCCTGTATCTGGACGACTCCCATTCGCTGTCGATCGTTGGCCAGCGGGGCGAAGGGTATGTGCGTTCGCAGATTGCTGAGGTCAACGAAAATACCATCATTGTCGCTACCTTGAACAAGGCATTCGGCACCAGTGGTGCGGCCATCATGTTCGGCCCCAAGGGCAAGCAGGTCGAAGACATCCTGACCCGTTTCGGTGGGCCGATGGCTTGGTCGCAACCGATGAACACGGCTGCTATTGGTGCCTCCCTGGCTTCGGCGCAATTGCATCGCGGCCCCGAGCTGGCGGCTCGCCAGTCTGCCTTGTCGAAAAACATTCAGCTGTTCGACGAATTCATCCGTACCGAGCAGTCCGGCAACGCTTTCCCAATCAGGCTGGTGCAGTTACCCAACGACAAAGTGATCCGCAGCGGCCGGCTGCTTTTTGAAAACGGCTTCTATGTGTCGCCGGTGTTCTTCCCCATTGTGGCCAAGGATAACGCGGGGCTGAGGGTCATGATGCGTTCCTCCATCAGCGAGGAGCAGGTGCTTTCGATGTGCAATTTGTTGCGCGGCTGCATCGAGTCCTGACCCATATCCATTATTGCGAGTGTCCGGTTATGCAAACACCAGGTAATTCCGCGGCTCCGATTCCCCGCTTGCCTCGCTCGATCCTCTACACCCCGGCATTCAACCTCGAGCGGTTGATGGGCGCCCGAGAGTCAGGTGCCGATGTGTGCCTTATCGACTTGGAGGACTCGGTTCCTCCGGCCAAAAAGGATCAGGCCCGAGAGCATTGCCTGCAACTTATCAAGGGGCCGACGTCCTCTTCCCGGATAGCCGTACGGATCAATGAACTGCGCTCACCCCACGGACTGCTTGATCTTGGCGCGTTCATCAGCCAAGGGCTAGCCCCGGACATCGTTGTGCTGACGATGGTCCGGGACGCTTGTGAGCTTGAGATTGTTCATTCGCTGCTGAGCAGCCTGGAGCGCGAGGTGCAGCTCTACGTCACTGTGGAAACTATGGAGGCGATCGACACTATTGACGACATTGCCAGCCAGTGTTCGGGCCTGGTGTTCGGTTCGGCAGATTTCGCTGCCGAACTGGGCGTAGATATCGGCTGGGAGAACATGCTTTATGCCCGCCAGCGCATCGCCAATGCAGCGGCGCGCTACGACATTGCCGCCATCGACACTGCTTGCTATCACCTGGATGACCCGGAGTTGCTGCTTCAGGAGAGCCAGGCGGTCAAAGCCTTGGGATTTCATGGCAAGGCGATCGTCCATCCGCGACAGCTGGCCACGGTGATGGACGTCTTCACGCCTAGTGCCGCGGAGCTTGAGCGGGCTCGAGAGATCCTGCGCCGCTCGAAGCACAGCAACGGTGAAATCTTCACTCTGGACGGCGACATGATCGGGCCTCCGTTTATCAAGAAAGCACGCAAGCTGCTGAATAATTTCACTCAGGGGGCGCACCCATGATCTCGACGCTGCAACGGCTGGAAAACGGTGAGTATCTGGAGTCGCCAGGCATGTTTTTTGAAGACTTCACGCCTGGCGACGTGATCAGGCATTGGCCTGGGCGCACGGTGTTGGAAACCGACAATACCTGGTTGACCCTGTTATCGATGAACCAGCATCCGCTGCATTTTGACCAGGAATACGCCAAGAACACTGAGTTCGGCAAAGTCTTGGTTAACAGTGTGGTGACCTTTGCCATCATTAATGGCATGTCGGTGCAGACCATGAGTTTTCGCACCATTGCCAATCTGGGCTGGGACAAAGTGCGTTTGAGCGCCCCGGTGTATATCGGCGACACCCTCTATGCCAAGTCGACGGTTTTGGCCATTCGACCCAGCCGGTCGCGGCCTGGGCAGGGGATAGCCACCATCGAGACTGAGGGTTTCAAGGTAGACGGTACCGTAGTGCTCAGCTACCAACGTTCTTTTCTCGTGCCGCGGCGCTCGTCTCTGAACGAGCCGGCAGTCGAATTGGAGGCGCGATGAAATTTCTGAGTCTCGATCGGCAAGCCATGGCCCAGGCGCTATCGATGCCCGAGGCCATCGAAGCGCTGCGGCGGGCTCTGGCACCTGCCATGAGTGACGGCGTGCAGGTGCCGGCGCGTACCATCATGACCCTAGGTTCCAGCGCGGACAGCAATCAGGTGCTGGTGATGCCGGCGGCCTTGCCTGAGGCGCAAACCGTTGCGGTTAAAATTTCCACCATCACGCCGAACAATCCGAGCAATGGCCGACCGCTGATCCACGCCGTGGTGATCCTGCTCAACAGCCGGACGGGTGAGATCCTGGCTTTGATGGAAGGCGCGCACCTCACAGCACTACGTACTGGCGCCATGGCTGGGCTGGCCACCGACCTGCTGGCGCGGCCCGAGTCTCGCGTGCTGGCAGTGATCGGTGCGGGTGTCCAGGCGCGCAGCCAGATTGAGGCGGTCTGCGCTGTGAGACCTATCGAGCACGTGTTGATTTATTCAAAGACGCCCGACAAGGTCCAAGCACTAGCCGCCTGGGTCAGCGCATCCGGGCTGTGCGCGCAGGTGACGATATCCGACAGTGTGGCCCAGGCCGTGCGCCCGGCGGACATCATCTGTACTGCGACGTCCACGGCGAGTGCTGATCCGCTGGTTCGAGCCACGGATGTGCGGGCTGGAACCCATATCAACGCCATCGGCGGCGTCGATGAAATCGCCTGTGAGATTGATCCTCTGCTGCTCGGGCAGGCCGCAGTTTACGTCGAGGAGCGTGACGCAGCACTGCGTGAGGCTGGCGAGCTGATTCAAAGCCTGCGTCTTGGGGTACTGATGCCCGGTGATGTGCAGGAAATCGCTAGCCTGCTGAGCCAGCCACACCGGCCGCTCAGCACTGGCAACAGCCTGTTCAAATCGGTGGGTACGGCCATTCAGGATGTGGCGGTGGCAGCGGCTCTTCTGCATTCGGCACAGGCACTGAGCCTTGGTGCACACGTCAGTCTTTAGAACAACACCAGCGCCTGGTAGCCAGGCATGACAAGGATGTATTCATGGTAAAGCAACGATTGTCCGGCAAGAACGTGCTGATCACCGGCGCCAGTCACGGCATCGGTCAGGCCATTGCCCTGGCTATGGCGCAGGAAGGTGCCAATGTCGCGTTTACTTATCAGCGTGACGAAGTCGCAACGGCACACGTGCTGAGTCAGTTGCGAGAGCTGGGAGTAGTCTGCGAGGCGTTTCAGGTCGACGCGGGGGACGAAAGTGCGGCGCAGCACTTGGCCGAGCGGGTATTCGCTGTGTTCGGTGAGTTGCACGTGTTGGTCAACAACGTCGGCATCACCACGCGCACGGGGTTTCTCGAAACGTCCATCGACGATTACCACAAGGTGTTGAACGCCAACCTTCGCTTCCCGTTCTTTCTTACCCAAGCGGTCATCGGCCATATGCTGGAGCGGCGAATCGCTGGCAGCGTGATCAACGTTTCCTCGATCAGCGCGTTCAAAGCGATCAGCCTGATGGCCCACTACCAGGCCTCCAAGGCGGCACTGTCGATGTTGTCCAAAAGCCTGGCCTATGAGTTCGCCGCTCAGGGCATCCGCGTCAACACGCTGTCGCCCGGGCTGACGGCTACTCAAGGTAATCGCAACCAGTGGCAGGATGATCCGCAACTGTGGCGCGAGCGTGGCAAAGACATTCCTCTTGGCCGCGCGGGTACCCCACAGGACCACGCTGGAGCTGCGGTATTTCTGGCCAGTGACGAGGCCTCCTGGGTAACCGGCGCCGACATCGTGATCGATGGCGGCGAAGCGACTCTCTGATTTATCCCATCGCAGGTTTTTCCTCTCTTTCTCTTTCAGGAGGCGCCACCCATGAATTTTGTGAAGCTCAATCGCCCGTTGTTCGATGCGTTTGCCCTGCGCGACCCGCAGTTGATCAAGCCCCAGGGTTTCAAAGCGACCCCCTTTCCTTTGGCGCTGTTTCCCGCCGATGCATTTGAGGCGGTGGCGGCTGACTTACGCCTGATATTAAGCGCGCAGTCGCAAATACTCGCGCACCTGTTGACCCTGCATAGCCGCCAGGACATCCTCGATCTTTTTAATGTCCCCGCTCAGATTCGAGACTTGGTGGATTGGTCGTTGCTGGAAAAGGGCGGACGACTGATCGGGCGCGCGGATGTGCTGCTAAGCCAGGACGGTCAGTATCAACTGTGCGAATTGAATATAGGACCGGCCATTGAGGGCCCGCAGATGCATGACTTCAGCGCTCGCTTTTTGGCGTCGAGAGGTGTGGAGCTCAGCGAGTTCAAACACGGGCAATCACCCTATGTCGATTTGGCGCGGCTAATCCAGAGGCTGTGTAAAGAGGAGCAACGCACCCGAGTGGTGCTGCTGGACCTTGAGGCTTACCAGCCTTGGAGCGGCCCTTCGGCCTACCAGCCGTTGCTTAACTATGTACGCGATGCTTGTCCGGACTTAGACGTTGTGCTGATCAAGGAACATCAATACCAGGCGCAGTGGTTGACGCCTGAAGAAGGTGCTCGGACGTTGGTCTATCGTTTATTCCTTGAAGAGGAAATCGTCGATGGTGGTGATCTCGTTCGGCGTATCTGCGGCTCGGGTGCGCTGCTGCTTAATACGTTTGAGAACTACGTGACCGGCTGCAAGTCGTGGTTTTCACTGTTCCATGATCCCGCATTGCGTAAGGTTCTGGACCCTGATCAGAAGGCCGCCATCGACCGCCGTATACCCCTGACGGTGCGGGTCAGCCCGGAAAATCTTCCAGGCTTGCTACAACGGCGCGAGGAGTTGGTGTTCAAACCCTGTAACTCCACGGGTGGCAAGGGTGTGATCCTCGGCGCAGAAGCTGAGCCCGAAATGATTCGTGCCAGTATCGGTCAGAAACACGCTGAATGGATTGCCCAGGTCAACATCCGGCAGTGCTCGTATGGCTTGCCACAAACCCTTTGGAATAATCCAGTGGAGCAGTTCGTAGTGTTTGGTTTGTACTACATCAATCAACAGATGTCCGGTCTTTACTTCCGCTGTAATGGCCGCTCCAAAGCGGTCAATGTATTGTCCGGTGGCATGCCAGGTTGGGCGCTGCCAATCACTGATCAGGAGCATCAGGTGCTGATCACTGCGCTCCATGCTCAGGAGAATGAACCGTGCCAGGTAACACAGTGAAGGAGAACGTGAAGGGTTTGGCCCCCTCATTCGGGAGAAGTGGGCCGGCTCATGGCTGAAAGAGTTTTCAGCTGGACGCGCTACAGAACCTTGCCCCAGGAAATCCATGTGGTCCTGTTCGGCACTCTACTGACCCGTAGCGCGTTTTTCCTGATCTGGCCGTTCCTGGCGATTTTTCTCTACCAGGACTATGGCTTGGGAGCGACGGTCATCGGCACCTTGCTGGCAGTGGCTATGGTGGGCGGTGCGCTGAGTAGTATCTACACCGGCTGGTTGTCCGACCGTTTTGGCCGTCGTCGGTTGGTCCTGGCGGGGGCTTTATTGAGCGCACTGTCGTTCTTGCTGTTCATCAAGGCCAACTCGGTCTTCTGGTTCGGACTGGCGGTAGCTGGTGTGAGTGTTGGCTGCTCGCTGCTAGAGTCAACCTGCAAGGTTCTTATAGGTGATTGCGTAGAGGATTTGCCCTCTCGGGAATTGGCGTTGTATGTCAATTATTTCCTGGTGAACGTCGGCGCATCCATAGGGCCTTTGGTTGGAATGTTACTGTTGTCCAGCGCGCGTACGTTGGTGTTCGCTGCGTGTGCACTGGTTTACACAGTGTTTGGCCTGCTTCTATGGCATCTGTTGCGAGACATGGAGGCTCGGTTACGGCGACATACCAGCAGCTTGACGCCGAACTTCCTGGTGGCCTTTGGCGCAGTCTTGAAGCATCGACGTTTCACCCTGCTTATGCTCTGTAATACCTTAGCCGCCTTTGTCTACGCTTCGTTCGATTCGACCCTGCCACAGTACTTGGCGCGTAGCGAAGTGCAGGACCCAGTCACCTTATTGGTGATCCTGATTACGCTCAACTCGTTGATTGTTGTTTTTACCCAATTCCCCATATTGCGCCTGCTGGAGGGCTATTCCACACGCTGCCGGCTGTTCTGGGGGATGGCCCTGATGCTAACCTCGCAACTGGTATTCGCTGGCTCGCCTGTGACGGTGTTGTGGGGGCTGGCGCTTGCCACACTGCTGTTGAGTGTGGGCGAGTTGATCGTGTTTCCCATCTTCAGCATTGAGGTCGACCGGTTGGCTCAGGAAAGCCTGCGCGGCACCTATTTTGGCGTTTCCAGTCTCTACCGCGTGGGCATTGCACTCTCGCCGATCTATGGTGGCGGGATGCTTGATCTGGTGGGCGGTCAATGGATGTTCATAGGGCTGGCTGCGCTGTGCGGTGTGGTCATGGTGCTGCAAAACTACGCCGTCAGGTGAGGGGCAGGGTTGCCGCCTGATGTTTTTATCTTCAAGGATTAGGTGTATCCGACATGTCTGTAATGCGCATTCTGGACGAACGATTTGCTGCGGCCCTAACTGAGCTGGGTGCTGTTGATAGTCCACCGGTGATTCAGTTAGCCAGTCGTCCCGAGTACGGTGACTTCCAAATGAGCGGGGTTATGGCGGCTGCGAAGAAGCTGGGTTTGGCGCCTCGTGAAATGGCACAGCAACTTGTGCAGCAAGTAGACCTCGACGGTGTAGCCGAGCACCTGCAGATTGCGGGTCCGGGGTTTATCAATATTTCCATTAACAACGACTTCCTGTGCAAGCGCCTGGAGCACGCATTACTTGCTCGTAACTTGGGGATCGAACCCCAGCCCGCCAAGCGAGTGATGGTGGAATACGCCTCTGTCAATTTGGCCAAGGAAATGCACGTAGGGCATCTGCGTGGCAGCATCATTGGTGATGCCCTGGCCCGGATCAATCTGTTCATGGGTCAGGATGTGATCCTGCAGAGCCATGTCGGGGACTGGGGAACTCAGTTCGGCATGCTATTGGCGTACATGAAGGAAACGACTGATATCCAGCGGCAGGACTATGAACTGCAGGACCTGAACCGCTTCTATCAGCAGGCTAAGTTGCGTTTCGATGAATCGGAGGATTTTTCGCGCATCGCACGGGACTATGTGGTCAGGCTGCAGCAGGGGGATGCCGAAGTATTGCGCATGTGGCATGCCTTCGTAGAGGTGTCGCTGTCTCACTCCCTGGATATCTTCCAGCGCCTGGGTTTGCTGCTGAAGCAATCGGATATCCGAGGCGAAAGTTTTTACAACGACGACTTGCAACCCTTGGTTCAGACGCTGCAGGACAAGGGCCTGCTTACCCTCAGCCAGGGTGCCAAGGTCGTTATGTTGTCGGAGTACACCAACAAAGAAGGCCAGGAAGCGGCCTTTATCGTCCAGAAGCAAGGAGGAGGCTTTCTTTACGCCACCACCGATCTGGCAGCTATTCGCTTCCGAACTCGGCAGCTCAAGCTTGATCGCTGCCTGTATGTCGTGGATGTGCGCCAGGCCCTCCATTTCCAGCAGTTGTTCCTGGTTGCACGCAAGGCTGGCTTCCTGGCGCCGGACGCGGGCTTCGAGCATGTCAGCCATGGCACGATCAAGGGGCCCGACGGCAAGCCGCTGAAGACTAAATCCGGGGAGTCAGTCAAGCTTGATGCGCTGCTCACCGAGGCTGTAGAACGAGCGGATGTGTTGATCGCAGCCAAGGACAGTGGGCTCGACCCCGCGACTCGTAAGCAAGTGGCCCAGGTCGTGGGTATCGGTGCCATTAAGTATGCTGATTTATCTCGGCACCGCACCACCGATTACGTCTTTGACTGGGATGCGATGCTGTCCTTTGAAGGTAATACCGCGCCTTACCTGCAATACGCGTATACACGCGCCAATCGTGTACTGCTCAAAGCGGGTAACGTTGACGAGCAAGTCCTGAAGATCATTGAACCCCTTGAGCACAAGCTTGCCCTTGAGCTGCTGCGTTTCGAAGACATAATGCTTCAAGTTATGCGCGAGAGCTTGCCGCACGTGCTCTGTGGTTATCTCTACGGATTAGCAACGGCGTTTTCACGCTTCTATGAGTCTTGCCCGGTGATCGCGGCCGAGCAGGTCGACGGTTCGAGGCTAAAGCTCTGTGAGTTGACAGCGCGGACTTTGAAGGAGGGACTGGAACTCTTGGGAATCGAGGTAGTCGAGACCATGTGATATACGGTCGACACAGCCTGAATATCAATACCATCCCATCTTCTGCGCACAGTCGAGGGCTTGGCGAGAGAGGGGGTGGCTCAGGCTGATTTGCATATTGCTGGTGAGATAAGCACTCAATGGTGGAATGGTTGCTCACCTTGTAGTTTTTTCGTCTTGGGCAAAGAGCGAGAGCGTTTCTTGCTCTTGAAGCCCCCCGAAAACAAGCCCGGAATTGAGTCTTTTCCGGCTTCGGAAAGAAAATAAATCCCTTAGATTTCAATCGGTAGGACGCCAACTGCGCGTCTCGTTTCCCGCTCCACTTCCACTTTTGTTACGCGAGAGTGATCAAGGCAGTTGACGCGCGACCTCTTTCTGGTCGTCAGAAAGCACTGAGCAATCACGCTCAGCTAGACCCGCCTCGCGGATTACATCAGCGGCCATGGTCGTCTGGTCATGCAGGCGAACCAGGAGCGCCGCTGCATACAGTACGCCTTCTTCAAACGGTGTCATGGAGTCTCCTCGCATTGAGTGGTGTAGGGTCAGCGTCGCATGGCAACAGGAAAACCCAAGCCCTGGCCGGACCTACTCGCACAGGGCAAGCTGGGTGCAATGGATAATCGGCACGGTAAAACATCCCTCCTCGTCCTGGCGCTGCTGGCGCACCGAGCGCTGGGCCTCATGGCCAGCGGGAAATCCCGCCCTCACTCGCCCGAAACAGGCTCCGATACCGACAGTGCCTTGAAAACCACCTCGCGCTCGAAGGTGCCCAGGAAGGCGGACCACTCCTCCATCAGCGCCCGGCGCTTGTCCAGCAGATCGCCGCGGTTGTAGGCCGCCTCCACCTTGCTCTCCAGCGTGTGCGCCAGTGCCATCTCGCAGACCTCGCGCGGATGGTTGGTCTGCTCGGCAGCCCAGGTCCGGAAGGTCGAGCGGAAGCCGTGGGGAACGCAGGCTTCGGCCCCCACGGCGTCGAGCACGCGGCGCAGGGCGTTGCCCGGGAGGGGGCCGCTGCGCCGGGCATTGGGAAACAGATAGTCCCGGTGATTGCCCCGCACCTGCTCCAAGACCTCGAGCATGGCCTCGGTGAGCGGTACCCGGTGAGCACGCTTGGCCTTCATCCGGTGGGCCGGGAGGGTCCAGATCCGGGCCTCCCAATCGAACTCCTCCCAGCGGGCGCCGCACACTTCACTGCTGCGGGTCGCCGTGAGGATCAGCAGTTCACAGGCGCGAGCGGCCGGGCCCGGCAGCCGGTCGAGCTGGTGCAGGAGCGCGGGCACCTGCTCGGCCGGCAGGGCCGGAAAAGGGAGGGTGCTGCGCTTGTGACGCGGGAGGAGCTTGTCGAGGTGGCCACGCCAGCGCGCCGGGTTCTCTCCCGTGCGCAGCTGGCGGGCCTTGGCCGCATCGAGGATCAGCTCGATGCGGTTGCGCACCCGGGTGGCGGTGACCGGCGTCGTCGACCAGATCGGCGCCAGCACATCGAGCACCTGATCGGTGTCGACCTGCGCCACCGGCAGTTCGCCGATCCGGGGGTAGACGTGGGTGCCCAGGCTGTTGCGCCACTGCACGGCATGGCGTGGGCTCCAGGACGGGGCGTGGGTGCGCAGGAACAGCTCGGCCTCGGTCTTGAAGGTCGTGCCCTTGCGCCGCTTCGCCCGCGCCTCGTGCTGCAACTGGTGACGCTTGCCGAGCGGGTCGATGCCTTGGGCCAATTCCAGGCGCGCTTTATCCGCGGCCAGTCGGGCATCCCGCAGCGAGACCGCCGGGAAGGAACCCAGCCCCATGTCGCGGCGGGCGCTCTGGAAGCTGTAGCGGAACACCCAGCTTTTCGTCCCTCCGGCGGTGACTTTCAGGAACAGGCCCCGGCCGTCCTGGTAGGTGCCGGGGGCGGTGGTTTCCTTGACGAGCTTCGGTGTCAGTTTGCTCATGATGATTCAACCGGGCTGGTGGGCGATGGCAATCGGTGGAGAACGGGTTTGCAGGGGGAATCTATTGGTGGCTGGCGCAGATCCCAGCGTACTGTACGCAGAGACTTTATCCTCGTACAAATCACCTATAGGCCGCATAAATTGTGGATTCTACCAGTCACCCGCAGGACAGTCCCACAGCTTCCCCCACGGTGTGATCCCCCCATCGGGGCCGGCCTGCTGGCGCGAGCCAGGCACCCAACCAGGAGAAGGAGCCGGTTCCCCGCCGGCCTCTTCGGTCAATGGGGCGAGCGCTTGCCGAGGGCTCGGCCGATGCGAAACGCCACCCAGGCCCAGTACTCGAGAACCGTGTCATCCTCGCCGATCGAGAACGCCCAGGTCGTCTTGTTGAACAGCGGATGCTCGTTTTTTCCAGCTTGGCGATACTTGTCTTCCAATTGTTCAGCGCTCAGGCCGGCATCGTTCAAATACGGGGTAATCAACTCGGCCTCGCTCGGAAGTTTCTTTTCACCGATACGGAAGGCCAGCCAGGCCGGATTGACTTGAATAAAGCGGGCAATCTTTTCAATGTCGGAAAGGATGGGCTGAGTTGTTCCGTTGGCATAGTCGGCGAGCACTTGCTCGGAAATACCCGTACCCACCGAAATAGCATGTCGACTATAGCCAGAACCATAAAGGCAGGCCTTCAGCCGATAGGCGAAACCCGAGCTGGAGCAACTATTGATGAGGAGTGGACTCACGTTTAAGTCCTCGCTGTCCGTGCGAGTTTAGTTTCGGGGGCTGATGAGAAAACAAAACTTTCCTGTTTGCTCAGCCCCCGTAGTTATTATTGAACTTCGCAGAAACTTTTCTCGCTGGCGCAAACTTTCTCGACAGAAAATATCGCCTCCGATCCGCCGATCTCCACCAGGGTGAGCCGGCCTCCCTCGAAACAGCCGCCCGTGTCCAGGTAGCGGACGTTGCCCAGGTCCAGCACCTCGTCGACAACGGTGTGTCCGACATAGACCCGCTCGATGCCGGCGATGGGGCGGGTGTCGGCGGCGTCGTACCGCTTCCTACGCCACAGGGCCTCCGTGACGTGGTGGTCGCGATAGGAGTCGCCCAGCTCGCCTTCCAGCGCCTCCACAAAGCGTTTCCAGCTTGAGCAGGTGCATTCGGCATGCACCACGCCATAGCGCTCGCCCGAGCGCCCGGCGATCTCGATGGCCACGGGCAGCTCGTTGAGAAACCTGCCTAAGAAGGGGCGTAGCTCGTCGCTCAAGGCATAGAACCACTTGCCGCCATGCTGGCGGTGGCCGACTGGCTCTTCGAACAGGCCGGCCTCCACGCACCACTGATCGTGGTTGCCGCGAACGGGCTTGAACCAGGGCTTCAAAAGCCACCAGGCGACACGGTGGGACTCCGGCCCCCGGTCCACCAGATCGCCGACTGCAAACAGCCGGTCGGTTTGCTCGTTGAAGTCGGCCTTATCCAGCAGGCGCTGCAGCAGGGAAAATTCGCCGTGGATGTCACCCACGGCAAAGTCCCGGCCCTTCTGGTTGGGACCGTACTGGACGAACAGGCGGTTGGCGGAGGTATGGACCGGTGTCAGGTGGCTGGATGCGTTGTTCATTGCGGGATCTCCGGTTTGGTGGATGGCTTCAGCCTTTCACCACTGCCGGAAATCCCAAGCGGCCTAAAAACCAAACGGCCGCAGCTGACTATCATTCCAGGCGGAAAAAATTTCCTTGGCTTGCACGTGTGGGAAGACAATAAAGTTTCATCCTGAGTCGAGCGAGAGGACGTGCGCACTGACGATGTGCCGCGTCCCCAACCGACCCGCCGCAACAGGCAGAAACCGGCCAAAAGCGGACATGCGTGAATGACCGAAGATCGAGCTACCTAGCTCTTGCTTAGGTGTAAAAGAGGATAGAGCCGCCCCTCATCGTCGGCCGCAGAGCGGCCAGTTTCGATGAATCCCATTCGTTTATAGAATCCGACCGCTTGCTGGTTTTGCTCATTCACATCAACGGTAAGGGAGCCGGAAACATGTTCAGCATGCACGATGAGCATTCTACCAATGCCTTTCCCACGTAATTCCGGTTCGATGAACAGAGTGTCGATGTGGGCTTGGGAAAGCCCCATGAATCCGATAGGGCGATCGTATTCATCGACAGCAACCCATACGTCGGTATTAGGAAGATATTTTTCCGACACACTGGTTTCGATCTCTTGAAAATCCTGCTCCCTCAAGAAGTCATGGGTTGCTTGGACGGATCTGTGCCAAATGGCGACAAGTGCTGGAAGGTCGGCTGATGTAGATATCCGAATCTGAATCATAGGCTTTCTTGAAGCTGCGGGGCGGACAGGTGAATTTTATCAAACGTCTGATCTTGAATAGAGCGCATGGTTTAAGACTCAGGACGGCTATCGCGAACTGTGTGCACCGTCCAAGAAACCAACCTCAACACAATCGGCCTGACCAACAGAACACACACGAAGGCTACCGGCATAGCGAGCTTATAAGCCTTGAGCACGTTGTTCAGATAGTCTTCCTGGATGCCATTATTGGCGGCGGTGATAACCAGGCACATCAGGAAGGCCATGATGGCGGACATGTAAAGAGCGAAGGCATAAGGTGTAGTACGTACTGGGAGTTTGAACTGTCTGGACGATGGCATAGGAGCTCCTTGGATGAGCGGCTGAGTCGATGGTGGCTAGCAATTTAGCAAGGCCTTCTGGCCGCCAGTAGACGTCCATGCATTAGCACTCTATAAAGTGAAACTTACGAATAAAACGCTAATGGTGGGTTCCTGATGAATTTATTGGGGGCAATAAAAAGTTTTATCAAGGTCATTGAGGCAGGCAGTATCGCCGGTGGTGCCAAGGCCTTGGGCATAAGCGCATCAGCAGTGAGCCAGAATATCGGCCGCCTGGAGGCGCACCTGGGGGTGCAGTTGTTGTCACGCACCACCCGCAGTTTAGCGGTAACCGAAAGCGGAGCGCTGTACTACGAGAAGGTCAAGACCATCGAGCGTGACCTGGAGCTAGCCCAGAATGCCATCACCTCACTGCACGCTGAACCCCAAGGCCGCCTATGCATCGCCTCGACATCGGCCTTTGGCCGGCATGCCCTGGCGCCGTTGATTCCCGGCTTCAACGCGCGGTATCCAAGTCTGACCATCGAATTGATCACCACCGACCGCAAAGTCAACCATACCCAAGAAGGGATTGATGTCAGCATCCGCATCAAACCGCAGTTGGAAGAGGGGATAGTGGCTCGCTGTATCGCTTCGGTGCCATTCGTTTTCTGCGCGGCGCCTGCCTACCTGGAACGAGTCGGCTGGCCCAAGTCACCGGAAGAACTGAAATACCATTCCTGTCTGGTGTTCCGCTATCCCGTGGACGGCCGGTTTTTGCCTTGGGGATTTATCCGCGAGGGTCAGCGATTCTGTGCCGAGGTGAATGCGACGTCGATCAGTGACGATATCGATGTTCTGGCACAGATGGCAGTGCAAGGCGGCGGTATCACCCGCCTGGCGGACTTCGTAGCGGCACCGTTTATCGAGCGTGGACAACTACTGCCTTTATTCGAATATCGCCAACCGTCTGCCGTTTATGCTGAGGTGGAGCCGATGGATATCTACCTCTGCGTCCAGGACCATATGGCGTTTACTCCCAAGACCAAAGCGTTCATGGACTACCTGGTCGAGCAGTTGGCTGAGCGATGGCCTTCACATCCAAAATGACTAGTCTTGGTCGGTTTCTGTCTACCGATAAGCATCGGCAGGCTCAGATTTCGGCCCGTCACGACGGGCCGGATAGTCATAAGCTGACGTTGGCTAACCTGGACGCTGATAGTATCGAATTCATTTGCGAGGAATGATGAGTAGCGTCCAGGGGATAGATACTGACGGTTATATCTTGGCTATGCCGGAGCTTCCGATTCAGCCGGCGTATCGAGTGTTGGTGCAAGAGCTATGTAAATCGCTTGCGGCACCTGCTAAGCCACTGGTCGATGGAATCTATCTCTACGGCAGCGTTGCGAAAGGCTGCGCTAGGCCCGGCGTGTCGGATCTCGATGTCACTCTCATTCTTAGCCGATCCATTACAAACATTGAGAGCGAGTGGATTGAACAGGTACGACAAGATCTTGAATGCCAACATCCAGAGGTCACCAAGATTGATTTCGATATCGGCTACCGCTCCGAGGCTTTAGCCGAGGAAAACGCCTACCGCAGGGGTTACTGGCTCAAGCACCATTGCCGATGCGTTTGGGGTAATGATCTAGGAAAGCATTTCAAGCCGTTCAAGCCTTCTCGCTCCATAGCCTTAGCAGTGAACGGCGATTTCCCCGTTATGCTGGCCAAATATGCAAGCCGTATCGAAGCTGCATCCTCTCCAGCAGAGATAAAACGGCTGCAGCGAGAGGCCGCACGGAAACTGCTTCGCTCGACTAACGTTCTGCGCTCAGAGGAGGATCTGTCCTGGCCCATGACGCTGGAAGACTATGTTCAAGCATTAATAGAACGTTACCCAGGGATGAAAACGCCTATTCAATTTTTTCTAAGTCAGGCTCATGATCCAACGGCTTCGAGCGAAACCTACCTTACCGAGCTACGCAGTATGAATCAGTGGATGTCCCAGCAAGTCGGGAAAGGGTAGATATCCGCTTCGGGTCGTTCTGAGCCGGTCGAGACACCATTTCGCGATGGTCGACAGGAGTAGCGTCCAGTGCGGCAAGGAGGGCGCTCAAGGGGGAGGGACAGGCTCACTTTGAGCCAGCGCCGAGCCATACCCGCAAACTCGGCGCAGTCACGGAAGACCGGGCGTCCTACAGGCCAAGGCCCATCTGCATGCCTTTCGGCTTGGCTTTCGTGGCCTTCAGCAGCAGGACGCTGATCGAGGTGCCGGCGAAGGCGTTGTCGATGGGCGCGGAGAACTCCAGATCGAAGCCCGGCAGCAGCTCGGCCGCCTGCTGGCGGGCGCTCAGCGGCAGCACCGCGCCGAGACGGCCACCCGCCTCGACCAGGGCGCCGGCGTGGCGCAGGTGCGCCTGCCAGCGACCTTCGCTGTATGGAGGATTGCAGGCGATCACGTCGAATAGGGTGCCGGGATTCCAGGCGAGAAAATCTCCCTCGATCACGGTATGGCCCTTCTCGCGCAGGATCATGCCGTGCAGCGGGCTGACCTCGACGCACAGCGTGCGGTCCTTCGGCAGCAGGTCGGCGATGCCGCCCTGGCCGGCTTGCGGTTCGAGGCAGGTTTCGGTCGGCTGGATGTCCAGCCACTGCACCAGGCGTTCGGCGACCGGGGCCGGCGTGGGATAGAACTGGTGAGACTTGGCGTCCGGGAGCTGGCCACTCACGGCCACGGCCTTGACGATCTGCTCCGGGTTGTAGTCGAACTGCCAGTAGCGCAGGTTCTTGTGCTTGCCGCCGTTGCACGGGACGCCGCCCAGGGCTTCCAGTACGCTGCTCACCTCCTCCAGCAGGTGCTTGGACGGCTCGGCCGAGCCGTAGCGCACGCAGAGCGTGTTGGGCACGAATTTGCGGTCGTACTCACGACGGCGGCTGGTGGACGGCTCCAGGGTGAAATATTGCTCCATTGCCGCGAGAACGCCGGCCGCCGCATTGGAGATCGGGCGGTCGAAAAGGGCCTTGCTCTTGAAGCCGCAGGCCTTCGCGCGCTTGGGCCGGGTGCGGGCGCTCTCCGGGATGGCCATGGGGTGCAGGAAGGCGAGGATGCCGTTCAGACGCCAGGCCAGGTCGGGATGCACCTCCAGATGCGCCGTGCCCACCTTGTAGGCCCGCACGCGCAGGCTGCCGCAGTCGGCCTCGATCCATTCGCCCCGGTGGGCCTTGGCCAGGTTGAGCAGACGGGTCGTCGTATCGCGCTTGGGCTCGTCTCGCCCCATGAACTTGGCGATGACCAGGCGCAAATCGTGGATGTAGCCCTCGCGGGTGTGATCAATGGTGCCGTAATCACTGAAAATGTGGTTCAAGATCATGCGCTTGGAGAAGCCTTCGGGCGTGTTGGTGACGTGCGAGCGCGAGAGGTTGCGGAAGATGCCATCGACCCGCTCGGCGAGAAACTCCGCCCGCCGGGCCATCAGCCCCTGGATCGTGGCGCGCAGGTTGTCGAGACTGAACTCGGGCATGTCCAGCTCGGGATTGGTACCGCGCTTATAGCCGTGCTGGCGCCAGGCGTTCAAGCACTCGTGCCACTGGTTCCGGCGGGCCTGGGGCATGTGTTCCAGCAGGTCGGTCAGGCTGAGCGCCCGGCTCCAGAACGTCGCGGTGAGGTCGTTCAGCGCGCCATCCAGGTTGAATATCTCATTGAAAGAGCTGGTGTGGCGCAGCGTGGCGCTGTGGCCGTACTGGTCGGAGCTGTTGCCGCTGAAGAAATAGCCCATCACGCCGGATACCTTCTCTTCGGTGATGATGCCGTGGACCTCGGTGATTCGGGCCTTCAGCCGTTGGAACTCGCTGGCCAGCTGGGTGAGGGCGTCGAACTGTACCGGCGCGAAAAACTGGTCGATCACATCGCCGAGGATGGGTTGAGAATTGTTGCGGTCTTGCTCGAAAAGTTGCATGGGACAAACCTCCTGGGTATGTCCCCACGCTCTCATGGCTGCGATAAATCCCAAGCCGACAGATTCAACTTCGATGAGGTTATTAGGCGCTCAATTTCAAAGTATCTTCAACGCCTTGAGACTTGCTTTACCAAGCTCTAAACGTTTGGCTGCATCGGATGCTTCTCGAATATCTATATTCAATGCAAAAGGATAAATACGATTGTCTTTCTCAACCCATCCGACCCACCAGCCAATGCCAGCGCCTGGAACATTTTCCCACCCCGTTTTTCCATACAGCTTCCAGTTATCACCTTGTTCTAAAGTGATAATTTCACGGACTTTTTTCTGCTGATCCTGGGGGAACGGCAATGTTTCCTTAGCCAACTTGGCAAGGAATTTGGTTTGCTCAAGAGCGCTGATTTTGAGCGGCCCGACCAACCAAAAAGTGCCAATACTCGTATTCGGGCCAATATCTTGATTTCCATAGCCAATTTTCGAGACGCCCTCCCTCATGCGCTCGGGCCCAATCCGTCGAGCAAGCTCCTGATAGATTGGAACGTTTGATATGGCAATGGCATCTCGCAGCCCCATATCTTTTTCCCATGCTTTGAAAGGCTGGTGTTGCCCGCCGTAGGGAAGGACCTCATCGACATTGTCAACAGCACCGACTGAAAGCCCGATAAGTGTGTTTGGAATTTTATAAGTCGAGGCTGGAACAAATCTTGTCTCAGCACGAATTCGGTCATAGCCAACAAATTGGTCGGCCTCGACGTCATAAAGGACAAATGTGCCCTGAACGTGTGCGGCTTTGAATAACTCTTCTATTTCTGAGCTTTTTATCCATTCACTAGCTTGAGCTTGGAGAGCGCATAGGAAAACTGTAAGTGTGAGTAGGCGTTTCATATTGTTCCTTTTGCCTAATGTTCAGGTTCAGGTTTGTTGACGATGGCTGTCAGCAGCTATTCCAGGGGAAATTTATTTCCTGCAATTATCAGTCGATGACCAGAGGCTTGGCCTCGTCCCAATGATCGGGCGGGATGGCTTCGGTGGATATAGCAACCCTCATCCCCAGCGTCGGACTATTGCGCTTGAGCAAGAACGCGGCTGCACCAGCACACATGGCCTCGGTGCCAGAGGAAAAATAATTTACCTTTTTATTCGAGGGCGCATGTTGATTGAAGCGGGCGACTCGCTGGCACTGGCGCGTCGAGAAGTCATGCGCCATCAGCTCGGAGATTATTCTCTCCAGTTCGTCGGGCGGCAGCATGTTCTGCTGGCTCTTGCGCAAGGGGCATTCGATGCAAGGAACCTTCAGACGGAAGTGAGCGGCCAGCAGATTATCCCCCGCCCGTTCATCCTCCACCTGCGGTAGTTCGAGTGCAAACTGCTCGCTCGGGAAGTCTGTTTTCGCTGTCATGTCGTGCCTCCTGCTTGGGCAACGAAGGTATATCCACCCCGATGCTGGACCACGTTGGGGAAAACCCAACTCCCAGCTTCTGTTGAGCGTTGGACAGCCAGCCAAGCGAAGCGGCTTTCCCAGCCAGGGGCGGTTATTGCGCTGGGGATCGGCGCGGCAGCGCAAGGCGAAGTCCACGCCTTCTGGTTGGGAAGGGAGCTTTCCCGCCACCTAGACGGGCGGGAAGCTCGCCGCCATCACCTCGCCGGTTTCTAGGCTGATCGACAGGCAATGCTTGGCCGTGCGCCCATGGCGCAGCAGCTCCCAGACGATGCCCATGCCCGCCGTGGTCACGGCGCGATTGATGAGGCAGTCCTGTGTGCCCAGCGATTCGGCGGCCGAGCAGGACTTGCGCGGATCGTCCTGCAGGCTGGCCAGTTCCGGGTAGACCTCCATGACCGAGGGGTAGCGCTCCCGATGGCGGGGGCTGAGGGCGCCGAATACCGCTTGGCCATGCCGGTGCCCGTTGCCCAGGTCGAGCCACATGCAGGACGGCTTGAAATAGCCGTCATAGTGGGCCAGCGCCCGTCTGGCCGAGGGCAGGTCAACCGCCGTGATGATGAGGTCGGCACGGGCGATGGCCTTTTCGGTTTCCGGGCCGGGGAAACGATGGGGCACGCCGGTCCAGTCCAGCCCGAGCATCAGGTTGTAGCGGTTGGCCAGTGCCACCGCCTTGTACTGGCCCAGGTCGCAGGGCCAGAAGCGCTGGCGGACCAGATTGGGTTCCCGCACCACGGCATCGTCGATGATCGTGACCTTGAGGCCCTTGGGGTGGCCGAGGCTGACCAGCGCATGGTGGAAGCTGGCCAGACAGTCCACCACCTCGCTGCCGTTGCCGCCGGCGCCGATCACAACCAGATGCACCGCATCGCTCATCCAGCGCTCCGGCGCCTCGAACCAGACCTCCTGCGGGGCCGGCAGTACTTGAGCGCTCATGGGCGGCCTCCTGCGTGGATCAGGTCGGCCAAGGCGTACTGCTCGCCGTTACGGGCCTTGGCCGGCAGCAGGCGGCTGGCCGGAAAGGTGCGGGCCTGTTCCTCATGCAGCTTGGCCATGAACGCCTCGTAGGCCGCTTGGCTGCCGACGCCCTTGGCAGGCGGGGTGTCGCCCAAATGCGTGGCGCGGGCCTCGACGGCGAAGCGTTCGCAGGCGGCCCGGTCCTCGTCGCGCCCGCGAAACTCCGCCAGATTCACGTTGCCGCCGCACATGGTCCAGTTGGTGTTGATGTTGCCCAGCGGGGCGATCCAGAGCTTGGTATCCGGCGTAGGACGGGTGCGCCCCTTGGCGGCGAACACACGCAGCGGCTGGCCCTCGAACTTGGCGTAGATCAGCAAGGGCAGCGGCACGCGGTACTCCGCGTCGCGGAAATGCACCTCGGCCTGCCGGGGCGGCGTGTACCAGACCATATTGAAGCCGGAGCCGTCCCGCGCCAGTACCTGATCGGGGACGAAGGCGATGGATTCCTTGTTACCACTGAGGATTTCCACGATGGCCGTCTTGTCCTGCTGGTTGAACAGGCGGCCGGCGCCGAGCACGAAACCGGCATCCGGGGCGGGAACGATCTTGTGGCTGGTGACTTCGACCGTGCCGCTTTTTTCGTTTCGATGCAGCAGCATGGCGATGGACTCGGTATTAACTCCCAACATGAATGATTCCTTCCAATGCGGTTTCGATCCGTTTGACGAGGCGGTAGGCTTCGCCCATTGCATTGACGATGGGTATGGCCATATCCAACAAAACGCCCGGTTCGGCCATGATCGTGATATGGGGGCCACCGATGTTTTGATATAGATTGTTTATATCATCGTCCACCAAATCCCCAAGCGCGCCGAAGTTGTCGCCGGGAATGACGAACAGGCCGCCGAACAGTGCAATACCCTCCTCGGGAGAGGAGTGTTCCTCGACGATCATGTCCTTCTGCGACTCGTATATATCCTCCAGTCGCCTTCCCGCTGCCCGGAACTCGACGGCAGAGGTGAATGCCTCCGCGAGCACGGCATAGACGCCGGCATGTTCGGGATAGGTCCTGGCCTGTCCCTGCATGAGTTCTAGTTGGGCCTTGCAGGTGGCCTCGAACTCTTGGAAATAGCCGTTGGCCGCAATATTGAACTGGCGCTGATAGTGTTCGACTTCGCTCACTATATCGACCAGACGGTCGAACGATTCCGAGCCGGGAATAATCTCCTTCGTTTCGTCCACGCCAAGGAAATAGGGTTCGAAATCCCAACGGCTCCGGTCGCACTCCACGAGAATATTATAAATCTCGTCCCGGTCTTTTCCGGCGATCAAGGGTTTGAAGCACTTCCATACCTCGTCGAGGTAATACAGATAGCGATTGCTCAGATCGAACAGCGTCTGCGGATCGTGGAACGCGGCAATGCCCTCGGAAATGGCGAACAGCGCATGGACGACGGCCATTCGCAGCGCGTGCGAGGCTGGCGCCTCGTCCGTGGGGATATTCAGGCACAGGTTTTCGGCGTCGTGGCAGTGGATCGACAGCCCGTTGGTGTAGAGCGCTGCGCCATAGCCGGGCGGCAGACGGTCGTCGATGGCCCGCAGGGTGTCCAGCGCCAGCGACTGGATGCCACGCTCGCCCTCGTCGATCATGCGCAGGGCTTGGTTGGGTTCGAGCAGGTCGGCCCGCAGGGCTTCCTCGACGATCAGCACCAGCGTATCGAGATCCGGCAGGCCGTCGGGGCGCTCGTCGATCCGGCGCAGCCGGCGCTTGGCCGCCTTGGTGAAAGCCCGGCGCCGGACCTTCACCGAGGCGCCGAAGCGCAGGATGGCCTCGTCGATGGCCCGCTCGATCTGGACCAGCGTGCCGTGCCCGGCCAGATGCGCCAGCGTGGCGTCGCTGACCAGACCGGACAGCGCGCAGCCGAGCAGGAACTCGGCGCGGGCCGGCAGTTCGCTCTCCCGGAGCCGGTAGCGGCGCTCGATCACCGCGTCCCGGTAGGCCCTCATCCCTGCCGTGGGGTTCGGCAGGGCGAACAGCGTCGTCAGCGGGGCTGCGGAGGTCGCGGGGAATCGGTAGGCAGCGGGTTGCCACTGGATTTGGCGGCGAGCGTCCATAGGGCTTTGGCCTGTTCCTGGGTGAGTGCGTAGTGGTGGGTTTTCATCGGGTCGGTGATGGGGCGGGCGCTGCCACCCGCCCATGCCCGTAGCCGTGCTATGGCCTCATCCCTTGTCGCCATAGTTGGCTTCCTTGATCGCGTAGACGTGCTTGTCGCCTTCGAGCACCGGCTCGATCACCTTGGCGCCCAGCATCCGGGGGAACAGGCGGGCGTAGTGGCGCAGCACTTCTGCCGGGGTCATGTCGGGGCTGGGATCGTCGAGGTCGCGGCCACCGAAGCGGAACACGCGGCTGAGAGTGATGACGGTCGCGGTCATGGTTCGATCCTCCCTCAGAATGCATCGCCAATGGACAGAGGTTGCGGCGCGGGAGCTGGGGCGTCGTCAGGGCGCTCGGGGGCGGCAGGCTCGGTCTGCTCCTCGGCCTCGGCAGGCTTCGGCGGCGTGCTGGCTTCCTTGGCGGCGCCGCTCTTGGCCTGCGCCTTGAGCTGGCGCAGTTCCTCCAAGACCTCGTTGCCTTCATCCAACCGGTCGCGCATCTGGCCGAGCTTGCTGGCCAGCGCCGCCTCCACCTCCGCCGGGGTGCCGACCACCACCAGCGGGCGGGCCATCAGCGCGTAGACCTGGGCGACTTCGGGAGCGGCGTCGTCCGGTACTTGGCCCACGTCGGCGGTGAGAATCAGGCGGATTTTTCCGTCTCCGGCGCCGACGGCTTCGATGAAGAGGCGTTTTCCCGGTTCGGTACCGGCCACGGCGCTCGCTACGGCAGAGAAAAAAGACATGAGGGTTCCTCCTTGAGGGAATGGGTTGGTCAGGCGGCTTCGGATTCGCTGGATTGAGCGGTTTGGCTGGCATCGGCGCCTTGGGGGGCGGCGGGCTTGAGGAAGGCGGGCAGGTGGCCCTGCCATGAGAAGCCCTCCAGCGGCGCGAGCAGGGTCTGTGCGAGTTCCTTGACCTTGCTGGCGCCGACCATCTTCTTGAACGCCCCCTTGCCGTGCGCCGCCTCGTAGGCGCTGTCGAAGCCGGCAGCGGCGCATTCGGCCAGCAGCTCCTCCTTCGTCAGCAGGTTCAGGTACTCGGCGTCCACGGCGAACACCTCGCGGGGGTCGAGGCTGTTGCGTCCGATCACCTCGGCGGCCAGCAACGCCGCTTCGCTGTGGTCGAAGTCGTCGTTTGTGACGGTGCGGCACAGCGCCAAGGCGGAGAGTTTCGCCAGCAGCGCCAGCAGCTTGGCTTCGTCGAGCCGGGCCAGATCGGCAATCCATGCCACCCGCGCCTTGGCCGTGGCGGGCCGCTCGGAAACGCCGGCCGCCTTGAGGATTTTGTCGGTCAGTCCAGGCGCCACGTCCTTGCCAATGTCGTGGACCACGCTGGAGATGGCTTGGGCGTAGCCGTAGGCGGCATGGGACACCATGAAGCGGTGTGCCAGTTGGACCAGGGCTTTGTGGGCCACCTTGCGCAGCGCCGTGCGCAGGGTGCGCGGCTTGCTCGGGTCTTTTGCTGGCCGGCCAGCCGGTGCGCCGGCAGCGGCTGTGGCTGCCCCCTGAGAGGGAGTTGCGGGCGCCGGGGTGGCCTGTGCAGTTGCCTTCACCGCCGCTTGGTACTTGCCGACCATTTCGCCGTGGCAGGTCGGGTTGAAGCAGTAGCGGCCCGTAACCTTGCCTTCCTCGCCATTGCGTGTGCTGACGACCGCACCGTAGCTGGCGCAGGAGCGGCAGGCCGCCGCCTGCTCATGGCCCACGCTCTTGGCGCCATCCGTGGCGATGGTCTGGTAGCCCTCGGCGGGCAACTCGTCGGAGCGATAGACCAAGCCGTGTTCGGCCTTGGCATCGGCAAGACACTGCTCAAGGTGCGCGGCGACCTTCGCGCTCCAGCAGGTCAGGTTCTGGCACTGGCCATTGCCCACGCTGGTGTCGAACAGGTCGGCAAACGCCGATGAATTGTGAGCGCAGCCGGCACAACCGCTGGTGTCGAACCGCGCCTGATCGATGCGGCGGGTCAGCTTGAGCAGCCGCTCCCGCGCTTCGGCAATGCTCATGCCCTGCTCGACGATCTTGGCGACCACCATGTCCTGATCGGCGTGGCCGAGCGGACAGAGCAGTTCGGCGTGGCCCAGCTTGATCTGCCCGGCGAGCAGCGCCTGCGCGACGGCCTCGCTGGCATGGGTGAGCAGGATGCGCGCATTGAGCTTGGTGCGGCTCCAGCCGAGCAGGCGCATGACCTCCTCGTGGTCGTTGGCGGTCTGGCGCAGCAGTTCGGCCGCCGCGTTGGCTTCCTCGATGGGCGTCATGTCGGCGCGCTGGATGTTTTCCACCGCCGCTGCGATGCGGGCCTCCTCGTCGCTCATGGCGCGCACCAGCGCCGGGATCAGGTCGATGGCGCAGTCGGTCGCCGCCTGCCAGCGGGTTTCCCCGGCGACGATTTCGAAGTCGTGTTCGGGATCGCCCTGAATGGGGCGCACCAGAATCGGCTGGAGAATGCCTTGCGCCATGACGCTCTGTTTGAAGTGCTCGTAGCGCTCGGCATTGCGCCCTTTGCGCGGGTTGTTGGGGTTGCGGCGAATACGGGAAACCGGCAAGTGCTGGATATTGGTAGAGGCACTGGTTGCAGACATAGTGGGTTCCGGTGAGTTTGCTGAACTTGTAGACGTAGCCTCTCATGCGTTTAAAGGAACCCAAGCCAATATCGGCAACTTTTTAATGTGCGATAGAGGCGCGCTAGGTAGTTGCCACTGCTGTGTTAGTTGCAAGTTTCAGGCGGAAAAATAATCTCGAATTTGGGCGGGAAAGTATTTCCCATGAACTTGGAAAGCGTTTTTGCCGTGGCGGCGAGTGCCCAACATTGCCCTGGTTGGGAATTCGGCCCCCCACGGGAGTCTCAGCAATTCTGAGGCGGGATATTCCACCCCGTATTTCCCTGTTACCCGCAGAGCGTGAGCGCTAGCGGCATGCCGCGCCCCTCGGCAGTGGTTCCCCGGCCTCCCTACGGGCTACACTGAAAACAGTGGATTGGCTAACCTCGATGTGCAAATAGGAAACGCTATGGACGATAAAGAGTTGGGTTTGATTCTCAAGGATCTAATGAGCGAAAACTTGCAGGAACGGAAAAGGACTCGTCGCTGGGGGATTTTCTTCAAGTTCCTGGGTTTTACTTATCTCGCGGGCACGCTGGCGGTTTTCACTTTGTATGATCCGAAAAACAAAGCCGACAAGTACGACAGTTATACCGGTGTGGTGACCGTGCGCGGCGAAATCAAGGACGATGACAAGACCGGGTATCTGGCGATCAACAAGATATTACGCAAGGCCTTCGAGGACGATAAAGCGAAGGGCGTGATTGTCGCCATCAACAGCCCGGGTGGCAGTCCGGTGCATTCGCATCAGATCTACCTGGAGATGCAGCGCCTGCAGAAGAAGTACCCCGAGAAGCCGCTGTATGCCGTGGTCGGCGATCTGGCGGCCTCGGGCGGCTACTTCATTGCCGCCGGCGCGAAAGCCATTTACGCCGACGAGACCAGCCTGGTGGGGTCCATCGGTGTGACCGCGGCCGGGTTCGGGTTCGTGGGGGCGATGGAAAAGCTGGGCGTGGAGCGGCGCAACTATACCTCCGGCGAGCACAAGAGCCTGCTCGATCCTTACAGCCCGCAGAAGCCCGACGAGGTGGAGCTCTGGAATGATCAGCTGCGGCTGACCCACGAGAAGTTCATCGAGGCGGTGAAGAGCGGCCGTGGCGAGCGCCTGAGGGCGGACACCCCGAATCTGTTCAGCGGTCTCCTCTGGAATGCCAAGGAGGCCAAGGCTATCGGTCTGATCGACGGGTTCGGTTCGATCGAGACGGTGGCGCGTGACATCATCCAAGCCGAGCATCTGAAAGACTTCAACGAGGAGCCCAATCCCTTGTCGCGACTGGCTGATCGGCTGGGAGCTTCGATCGGCGCCGGCCTTGCCAGTGGAGCCGTGCATAGCGTGCTGGAGGCTTTCAATAGCCAAAAGGTGCTGGGCAGCAACTAAGCTTGGACGCCTTGCTGATATCCTTCCGCCCTCTTGCCCATATCGCCGGATGCGTAGCTGTGCAGCCGCACGTGCGGGGAGAGCAATTGGAGTGGCGCGGCCAGGCCTGCGAGGCAGTCGCGATGCTGCAGGTGCGCCAGCGTGCTGAGCGACGATTACCGGGCTTGAGCGCCCGCGCCCCATAACGAACCGATAAGGAAAAGACGATGATGACGCTCGATGATCTGGCTGCCCGTTCCGGCAGCTTCGCCATGCACCTGGCACGCCTGCGCGACGGCCGGCAGCCGAACTGGGAGGTGCTGGAGGTGCCCGAGGCCGATCGCGCCACAGTGTTCTACATGATGCAGCGCGAGAGCCTGGCAGCGCTGATCGCCTATCTCGATGCGCTGAAAGATCACCTGCTGATCGAGTTGGACGACACGCAGCGCTTGCAAGGCGAGGTGGCCGAGCTGGGCGACCGGATCTAGATGTGACGTGTTGCACAGGACCTGATTCTCGGATACGGATATTCTCACCGATCTTGCCAAGCATAAATTCGCATAATCTATCTTATGTTAAATAAGGTATTGGTTAGTCTTACTGTCTCATAAACGTGGATAGCCCAAACCGCCGTACAGGTCCCGGCAATACTCAAGCATCAGGTAGACACCCAGTTGATGGACAGGGCCTCGCGGCGCAGACGCTGCCCGAGCAGAAAACCGTAGGCTGCGATGCTCAAGCTGGCACGGTGGTGGAATCCCCACCAACCACGCCACTCGTAATGTCCCTGCCCCAGGTCCTGCTTGAGATCCTGATAGTCGCGCTCGATACGCCAGCGCAGATGGGCGATGCGGCAGCGGCGTGTCCTCCGCGAGCGTGGACAGCCAGTAGCGGGTTGGCTCGGCCTGGGCGAGGGGCCATTCGATCAGCAGCCATTGCAGCGGGTGCAGCCGCTGCTGCTCTGCTGTGGTTACGCTGATACGTCAACCTAGTCGGGCTCGCCGTCTTCAAAGCTGCCCGGCGCGCCGATTTCCTCGACCGAGATTTCCAGGCGATAGGCCACGGCGATGAACAGCGCCTGGCACAGGCTCAGGGTGGAGCTGAGCGAGCGGAAGGCGAAGGTGCTGCCCTCGTTCACCAGCAGCAGGGCACTGGCCTGCTTGGCCAGCGGCGCCAGATGGCTGTCGGTGATGACCAGCGTATTGGCCTCGTGCTGCCGGGCGATGCGCACGCACTGGCGGGTTTCCTTGCCGTAGGGGCTGAAACTGATGGCGACGACCAGGTCGCCCTCGCGCACGCTGCGCATCTGCTCGCGGTAGCCGCCGCCCAGGCCGCTGACCAGATGGACGCGCTTGTTGGTGTGCTGCAGGCTGTAGACCAGATAGTGGGCCACGGCGAACGAGCGGCGCACGCCGATCACATAGATGTTGTCGGCCTCGGCCAGCAGGTCCACGGCCTTGTCGAACTCGGCCTCGTCGAGTTCCTCGGCCAGCCGGTCGAGCCCCGAACGGGTGGCGTCGATGCACTCGCGCGCCAGCTCGCCGCTGGAGGCCTTGTTCGAGCGGTTGGCGATCATCCGGCGGATGCGCTGCTGGTAGTTCTGCACCGGCGTGGCCTTGTCGGTGTAGGCCTCGCGGAACAGCGCCTGCATCTCGCTGAAGCCCTTGAAGCCGAAGCGCTGGGAGAAGCGCACGATGGCTGAGGGATGCACCTCGCACTGGCGGGCGATGTCGCTGACCCGGTCGACCATCACCCGGTCGCTCTGCTGGCTCATGTAGCTGGCGATGCGCTTGAGCTGCCGCGGCAGGCTCTCGTATTCCGCCGTGATCAGCTGCTGCAGACGCTCCACGCTGGCCGGCACCTCCTGCAGCGCTTCGCCGGCGGTGTCGGGCAATTCGGAACTGGACATGCGGTCTCTACCTCTTGTGGTGATTCGTGTGGCCTGCCAGGCGACAGCATACCGGCGCAACCCCCGGAACGCCTTCAGACTGAAAGCCCATAGCCGTACCAAGGCACATGTGAGGCCCCCCGACGCCCGAGCGATGGTCGACTGCCGGCCACCCGGCGTCGCCCGTGTGGACGCAACCCTGCGCCGCCATTGTATGCATTGGCAAGGCGGACCCAAGCCTCGAACAGCCGTTCGGCCCCGTCGCGGCGCGCCCCTAGCGGTGACGCCGCGCCTGCAGCCAGGCGCTGCCCAGGCCGCTCAGGGCGATGACGCCCATGCCCAGCAGGGCGCCGCCATCCGGCACATGGTCGAACAGCAGCAGGCCGAGCAGCGTGGCGAAGAGAATCTGCAGATAGCCGAACGGCGCCAGCAGCACCGGCGAGCTGTAGTGAAAGGCGACGGTCAGCAGCATGTGCCCGCCGACGGCGATCACCCCGAGCGAGCCCATGGCCAGCAGCTGCGGCCAAGGCGGCAGCCCCTGCCAGAACAGCGGCAGCAGCAGGGTCATGCCGGTCGCGCCGACCAGGCCGGTGACCAGGTTGGTGGCGCCGGCGCTGTCGCGGGTGCCGATGCGCCGGGTCAGCAGCTGGTAGAGGGCGTAACAGGCGGCCGACGCCACCGGCAGGAACATGGCCGGGGTGAGCAGGCCGCCGCCGGGGCGGACGACGATCAGCACGCCGAGGAAGCCGATGCCGACCGCCAGCCACTGGCCGGGATTGGCGCGCTCGCCGAGCAGCGGCATGGCCAGCAGGATCACCAGCAGCGGCGCGATGAAGTGCACCGCGGTGGCCTCGGCCAGCGGCAGCAGGCTCAGCGCGGAGAGAAAGATCAGGCTGATCGAGAGCAGCGACAGCCCGCGCAGCAGCTGCAGCCCCGGGCAGTTGACCCGCAACACGCCCAGGCCGTGGCGCGGCAGTTGCCAGGTGGCGAGCAGCAGGCTCTGCGCCAGGTAGCGCACCCAGATGACCATCAGCACGCCATTGGAGGCGGTGAGGTATTTCGACAGGCTGTCGTGGGAGGCAAACGCCAGCGCGGCGGCACAGCTCAGCAGGATGCCCTTGAGCGGGCGGGATAGGCTCATCCGGGCGGGCTCTTCGTCAGGTGCAGGTCCGGGGGCGGCTCGCGAGCGCCCGGACGGACCCTCGCGAGGTATCGGGAACGAGGCCAAGAGGGTTTTCCAACCCTCTCTGCACTCAGAAGATGTAATCGGTGCTCAGGAAGCTCGACTCGCGGTGGCGGATGATCTCGCTGATCAGCTGCTTGTTGTCTTCCTGGAACTTGGTCGCCACCAGGGTGCGGATCGAGAACACCCGCAGCGCGTCGTACACCGACAGGGTGCCCTCCGCCGAGTTCTTCCGGCCGTTGAACGGGAAGCTGTCCGGGCCGCGCTGGCACTGGGCGTTGATGTTGATCCGCCCGACCTGGTTGGCGAAGGCATCCACCAGCCGGCCGACCTGCTTCGGGTCGTTGCCGAAGATCGACAGCTGCTGGCCGAAGTCCGACTCGCGCACGTAGTCGATCACCGTCTGCAGGTCGCGGTAGGGCACCACCGGCACCAGCGGGCCGAACTGCTCTTCCTGGTACACGCGCATCTCCGGGGTCACCGGGTAGAGCACCGCCGGGTAGAAGAAGGTCTCGCGCGCCTCGCCGCCACCGGGGTTGGCCACCTTGGCGCCCTTGGCCAGGGCGTCGGCCACCAGGGTCTTGAGGAAGTCGCTCTTGCCCGGCTCCGGCAGCGGGGTCAGCGCCACGCCCGGCTCCCAGGGCATGCCCGGCTTCAGCGCGGCGAGCTTGGCGTTGAACTTCTCGAGGAAGCGGTCGACCACCTGCTCGTGGACGAAGAGGATCTTCAGCGCCGTGCAGCGCTGGCCGTTGAACGACAGCGCGCCGGTGATCGCCTCGCTGACCGCGTTGTCCAGGTCCACCTCGGGCAGGACGATGCCCGGGTTCTTGGCGTCCAGGCCCAGCGCCGCGCGCAGGCGGTGCGGGCGCGGGTGCAGCTTCTTCAGGTCGCTGGCGCCCTTGTTGGTGCCGATGAAGGCGAACACGTCGACCTTGCCGGTTTCCATCAGCGCGCTGACCGTCTCGCGGCCACGGCCGTAGATGATGTTGATCACCCCGGCCGGGAAGCTGTCGCGGAAGGCTTCCAGCAGCGGGCGGATCAGCAGCACGCCGAACTTGGCCGGCTTGAACACCACGGTG
>NZ_BAAGYK010000101.1:5302-5761 GCF_054779355.1 Azotobacter armeniacus | reverse complement strand
CCGTAGATGATGTTGATCACCCCGGCCGGGAAGCTGTCGCGGAAGGCTTCCAGCAGCGGGCGGATCAGCAGCACGCCGAACTTGGCCGGCTTGAACACCACGGTATTGCCCATGATCAGCGCCGGGATCAGGGTGGTGAAGGTCTCGTTCAGCGGGTAGTTGTAGGGGCCCATGCACAGCGCCACGCCCAGCGGCACGCGGCGGATCTGGCCGAGGGTGCCCTGCTCCAGCTCGAAGCGGCTGGAGCGGCGGTCCAGCTCTTTGAGCTCGTGGATGGTGTCGACGATGTAGTCGCAGGTGCGGTCGAACTCCTTCTCGGAGTCCTTGAGGTTCTTGCCGATCTCCCACATCAGCAGCTTGACCACCGCCTCGCGCTGCTCGCGCATGCGCGCGAGGAAGGTCTCGACGTGCTGGATGCGCTCGGCCACCGGCAGGGTCGGCCACAGGCCCTGGCCGTTA
>NZ_BAAGYK010000101.1:3791-5166 GCF_054779355.1 Azotobacter armeniacus | reverse complement strand
CAGCAGCGGGGTGCTGCCCAGGATGACCTGCTCGTCGCCCTTGTCGGTCTTCAGGTGGATGGGGCTGCGCACGGTGGCCAGCGGACCCTCCCAGCGGCACAGTTTGCCGTTGATCAGGTACTCGCGCTGCTCGATCGGCGCGCCCAGGCGGTACTGCTCGGGAATCTCCGCGGCAGTGGGGAAAAGGTTTTGCAGACGGCTCTCGGTGCTCATGACTCTACGTCGTCCTCGGTGTGATGTGGAAACGCGCCCGGCCTCGCCGGACGCATCGACCGTCCGGCTGAATTCAGTGGCTGCAGCAGCGGCGGCGCAGCAGCGATTCCGCGCTATAGGGCGCCTTGCCCTGCAAGGCCTCCTCGATGCGCAGCAGCTGGTTGTACTTGCCGACCCGGTCCGAGCGGCACAGCGAGCCGGTCTTGATCTGCCCGGCACGGGTGGCCACCGCCAGGTCGGCGATGGTGGTGTCCTCGGTCTCGCCCGAGCGGTGCGAGATCACCGCCGTGTAGCCGGCGTCCTGGGCCATGCGGATCGCATCCAGGGTCTCGCTCAGGCTGCCGATCTGGTTGTACTTGATCAGGATCGAGTTGCCGATGCCCTTCTCGATGCCTTCCTTGAGGATCCTGGTGTTGGTGACGAACAGGTCGTCGCCGACCAGTTGCACCTTGTCGCCCAGCTTCTCGGTCAGGTAGGCCCAGCCCGCCCAGTCGCTCTCGTCCATGCCGTCCTCGATCGAGACGATCGGGTAGCGTTCGCAGAGGCTCGCCAGGTAATCGGCGAAGCCTTTGGAGTCGAAGCTCTTGCCCTCGCCCGCCAGCTTGTACTCGCCGTCGTGGTAGAACTCCGAGGAGGCGCAGTCCAGGGCCAGGGTGATGTCCTGGCCCAGCACGTAGCCGGCGCGCTCGACCGCCGCCTGGATGACCACCAGGGCTTCCTCGTTGGAGGACAGCATTGGGGCGAAGCCGCCCTCGTCGCCCACCGCGGTGCTCAGGCCGCGCTCGGAGAGCACCTGCTTGAGGGTGTGGAACACCTCGGCGCCCATGCGCAGGGCTTCCTTGAAGCTGGCCGCGCCGACCGGCTGGATCATGAACTCCTGGATGTCGACGTTGTTGTCGGCATGCTCGCCGCCGTTGAGGATGTTCATCATCGGCACCGGCATGCTGTACTCGCCCGGCGCGCCGTACAGCTCGGCCAGGTGGGCGTAGAGCGGCAGGTCGCGGGCCGCGGCGGCCGCCTTGGCGGTGGCCAGGGAGACGGCGAGGATCGCGTTGGCACCGAGGATGTTCTTGTTCTCGGTGCCGTCCAGCGCGAGCATCGCCCCATCGACGGCGCGCTGGTCGAGGGCGTCGAGGCCGACCACCCGCTCGCGGATCGGGCT
>NZ_BAAGYK010000101.1:1345-3781 GCF_054779355.1 Azotobacter armeniacus | reverse complement strand
TAGTTGTAGGGGCCCATGCACAGCGCCACGCCCAGCGGCACGCGGCGGATCTGGCCGAGGGTGCCCTGCTCCAGCTCGAAGCGGCTGGAGCGGCGGTCCAGCTCCTTGAGCTCGTGGATGGTGTCGACGATGTAGTCGCAGGTGCGGTCGAACTCCTTCTCGGAGTCCTTGAGGTTCTTGCCGATCTCCCACATCAGCAGCTTGACCACCGCCTCGCGCTGCTCGCGCATGCGCGCGAGGAAGGTCTCGACGTGCTGGATGCGCTCGGCCACCGGCAGGGTCGGCCACAGGCCCTGGCCGTTGTCGTAGGCCTGGACCGCGGCGTCCAGCGCGGTCAGCGCGGCCTCGGCATCCAGCAGCGGGGTGCTGCCCAGGATGACCTGCTCGTCGCCCTTGTCGGTCTTCAGGTGGATGGGGCTGCGCACGGTGGCCAGCGGACCCTCCCAGCGGCACAGTTCGCCGTCGATCAGGTACTCGCGCTGCTCGATCGGCGCGCCCAGGCGGTACTGCTCGGGAATCTCCGCGGCAGTGGGGAAAAGGTTGTGCAGACGGCTCTCGGTGCTCATGGTTGTGGTCTCTCTTGTTCTTGTCGTTGGGTGGCGGCTTGGCAGATCGCGGCGAACGCGGCCACCTCCAGCGAGGCGCCGCCGATCAGTCCGCCATCGATGTCGGGTTGCCCGAACAGCGCCTGGGCGTTGTCGGCCTTGACGCTGCCGCCGTAAAGGATCGGCGTGGCCTCGGCCCGCGCGCGGTCGAATTCGCCGAGCAGCGCGCGGATGTGCCGGTGCACCGCCTGGGCCTGTTCGGGGCTGGCGGTCTCGCCGGTGCCGATGGCCCACACCGGCTCGTAGGCGATCACCCCGGCGGCGAGGCCCTGCACGCCCGAGCGGCGCAGGACCGCCTGCAGCTGGGCGGACACCACCTGCTCGGTCTTGCCCTGGCGGCGCTGCGCCAGCGTCTCTCCGATGCAGAGCACCGGCACCAGGCCGGCCCTGAGCGCCATGGCGAACTTCTCCGCGACCACCTCGTCGCACTCGCCGAACAGGCTGCGCCGCTCCGAGTGGCCGACCAGCACGAAGCGGCAGCCCAGCTCGCGGAGCATCCCGGCGCCGACCTCGCCGGTGAAGGCGCCCTTCGCCGCCGTGTGGAGGTTCTGCGCGCCCAGCGCCACGCCGGAGCCCTCCAGCAAGGCAGCGACCTGCGCCAGGTAGGGGAAGGGCGGACAGACCGCCACCTCGACGCCCTGCAGCGCCGCCAGCGCCGGCAGCAGTTCGTCCAGCAGGCGTCGGTTGGCGGCCAGGCCGCCGTTCATCTTCCAGTTGCCGATGACCAGCTTCCTGCTCATGCCGCACCTCCGCAGCAGCGCCGCTTCAGCAGCGGCTCGGCGTCGTAGGGCGCCCTGCCCTTCAGCGCCTCCTCGATGCGCAGCAGCTGGTTGTACTTGCCCACCCGGTCCGAGCGGCACAGCGAGCCGGTCTTGATCTGCCCGGCACGGGTGGCCACCGCCAGGTCGGCGATGGTGGTGTCCTCGGTCTCGCCCGAGCGGTGCGAGATCACCGCCGTGTAGCCGGCGTCCTGGGCCATGCGGATCGCATCCAGGGTCTCGCTCAGGCTGCCGATCTGGTTGTACTTGATCAGGATCGAGTTGCCGATGCCCTTCTCGATGCCTTCCTTGAGGATCCTGGTGTTGGTGACGAACAGGTCGTCGCCGACCAGCTGCACCTTGTCGCCCAGCTTCTCGGTCAGGTAGGCCCAGCCCGCCCAGTCGCTCTCGTCCATGCCGTCCTCGATCGAGACGATCGGGTAGCGCTCGCAGAGGCTCGCCAGGTAGTCGGCGAAGCCTTTGGAGTCGAAGCTCTTGCCCTCGCCCGCCAGCCGGTACTCGCCGTCGTGGTAGAACTCCGAGGAGGCGCAGTCCAGGGCCAGGGTGATGTCCTGGCCCAGCACGTAGCCGGCGCGCTCGACCGCCGCCTGGATGACCACCAGGGCTTCCTCGTTGGAGGACAGCATTGGGGCGAAGCCGCCCTCGTCGCCCACCGCGGTGCTCAGGCCGCGCTCGGAGAGCACCTGCTTGAGGGTGTGGAACACCTCCGCGCCCATGCGCAGGGCTTCCTTGAAGCTGGCCGCGCCGACCGGCTGGATCATGAACTCCTGGATGTCGACGTTGTTGTCGGCATGCTCGCCGCCGTTGAGGATGTTCATCATCGGCACCGGCATGCTGTACTCGCCCGGCGCGCCGTACAGCTCGGCCAGGTGGGCGTAGAGCGGCAGGTCGCGGGCCGCGGCGGCCGCCTTGGCGGTGGCCAGGGAGACGGCGAGGATCGCGTTGGCACCGAGGATGTTCTTGTTCTCGGTGCCGTCCAGCGCGAGCATCGCCCCATCGACCGCGCGCTGGTCGAGGGCGTCGAGGCCGACCACCCGCTCGCGGATCGGCTG
>NZ_BAAGYK010000101.1:1227-1335 GCF_054779355.1 Azotobacter armeniacus | reverse complement strand
TCCAGCGCCTCGCGGGTGCCGGTGGAGGCGCCCGAGGGCACGCTGGCGACGCCCACGGCGCCGCCCTTGAGGGTGACCACCGCCTCGACGGTGGGGTTGCCGCGGGAG
>NZ_BAAGYK010000101.1:832-1217 GCF_054779355.1 Azotobacter armeniacus | reverse complement strand
GTTGACGTTCTCCACCGCCTTCATCACGCCCTTGCCCTTGTAGCGCAGCGAGCCGTCGCGCAGCTCCAGCGCCTCGCGGGTGCCGGTGGAGGCGCCCGAGGGCACGCTGGCGACGCCCACGGCGCCGCCCTTGAGGGTGACCACCGCCTCGACGGTGGGGTTGCCGCGCGAATCGAGGATCTCGCGGGCCACGACCTGCTGGATCAGGGTGCTCTGGTTACTCATCGCTCTGGGTGTCCTGTGCTGAGGTCGGAACCGCGGCCCGCTGGCGCTCGGGCGCGAGCAGTTCCTGTTGTTCGGCGTATTCGGCGCGGAAGTCGAAGTCGCGGGGCCAATCCTGTTCCCGCGCCGGGGAGGCGGCTTGCCTGTGCTGTTGCATCGAATG
>NZ_BAAGYK010000101.1:0-822 GCF_054779355.1 Azotobacter armeniacus | reverse complement strand
GAGGATCTCGCGGGCCACGACCTGCTGGATCAGGGTGCTCTGGTTACTCATCGCTCTGGGTGTCCTGTGCTGAGGTCGGAACCGCGGCCCGCTGGCGCTCGGGCACGAGCAGTTCCTGTTGTTCGGCGTATTCGGCGCGGAAGTCAAAATCGCGGGGCCAATCCTGTTCCCGCGCCGGGGAGGCGGCTTGCCTGTGCTGTTGCATCGAATCTCCCTTCCTCAATGGATGACGTCGCCGACGCGCACGATGCGCAGGGTGTTGGTGCCGCCCTGGGCGTCGGCCAGATCGCCCTTGGTGATCAGCACCAGGTCGCCCTCGAACACTACGTTGCGTTGCACCAGCTCCTTCACCGCCCGGGCGTTCAGCTCGGCCTCGGGAATCCGGTCGGTCTCGAAGGGGATCGGATTCACCCCGCGGAACAGCGCCATCCGGCTCTGCGTGCGCGGGTGGCGGGAGAAGGCGAAGATCGGCAGGTGCGAGCGGATCCGCGACATCAGCCGCGGGGTGTCGCCGCTCTCGGTCAGGCAGATGATCGCCTTGACCCCTTCCAGGTGGTTGGCGGCGTACATGGCCGACAGGGCGATGGTCTCGTCGATCTTGTGGAACACCTGGTCCAGGCGGTGCCTGGAGCGATGCGCCAGCGGATGCTTCTCGGCGCCGAGGATCACCCGGCCCATGGCCTCCACCGTCTCCACCGGGTAGGCGCCGGCGGCGGTCTCGGCCGAGAGCATCACCGCGTCGGTACCGTCGAGCACCGCGTTGGCCACGTCGAACACCTCGGCGCGGGTCGGCAGCGACTGGGTGATCATGGTCTCCATCAT
>NZ_BAAGYK010000100.1:0-7740 GCF_054779355.1 Azotobacter armeniacus | reverse complement strand
ACCCGCCCGGCCATCGCCGCCAGGGGGTTGAAGTTGCGCGCGGTCTTTCTGAACAGCAGGTTGCCGGCCTGGTCCGCCTTCCAGGCCTTGACCAGCGCCAGGTCAGCGGTCAGGGACTTCTCCATGACGTACCACTCGCCGTCGAACTGGCGGGTTTCCTTGCCTTCGGCGACCAGGGTGCCGTAGCCGGTTTTCGTATAGAACGCCGGAATGCCGGCGCCGCCGGCGCGCAGCTTCTCGGCCAGGGTGCCCTGGGGGGTGAACTCCAGCTCCAGCTCGCCGGCCAGGTACTGGCGCTCGAACTCCTTGTTCTCGCCGACGTAGGAGGAAATCATCTTGCGGACTTGCCGGGTGGCGAGCAGCAGGCCGAGGCCGAAGTCGTCGACGCCGGCGTTATTGCTGATGGCGGTGAGGTCCTTCTTGCCGGAGTCGCGCAGGGCAGCGATCAGTGCCTCGGGGATGCCGCACAGGCCGAAGCCGCCGACAGCGAGGGTCATACCGTCCTCCACCAGCCCGTCGAGGGCGGCATGGGCGCTGGGATAGAGCTTGTTCATGGATACCTCTCTGCTGGTTGTGGGACTGCCCTCAGGAGCGCGGATCAGGTCAAGAAATAGAAGGCCGTACAGATCACCGCCCCGGAGTAGAGCAGCATGATCAAGCAATAGCCCATGATGTCGCGCGCACCCAGGCCGACGATGCCGAGCAGCGGCAGGGCCCAGAACGGCTGGATCATGTTGGTCCAGGCGTCGCCCCAGGCGATGGCCATGGCGGTGACTTCCGGGGCGACGCCGAGGGCCTGGCCGGCCGGCAGCATGATCGGCCCCTGCACCGCCCACTGGCCGCCGCCGGAGGGCACGAAGATGTTGACCACACCGCCGCTGAGGAAGGCCAGCAGCGGGAAGGTATCGGCGCTGGACCAGGCGACGAAGGCCTCGCTGATCTGCCGGCCGAGGGACACGCCGTCGCCGTTGGCGCCCATCATCATGCCCATGATCCCGGCGTAGAAGGGAAACAGCAGGACAATGCCGCCGATGCCACGCACGCTCTCGTTCATGGCGCGCATGTAGCGCTCCGGGGTGCCGTGCAGCAGCAGGCCGGCGAACAGGAACAGGGCGATCACCACGTTGAGGCCGAGGGCGAAACCCTGGCTGGCGAAGTGGCCGACGAAATACACCAGTGCCATGCCGACCAGGGCCAGACCGAGCAGGCGGCTGTCGTCCAGGCGTTGCGCCGGGGTATCGCGGCGCGGCGGTTCCGGGCGTGCCTCGGCGAGCAACGCCGGGTCGGCCACCCGGGCGCCGTTGTGCGGGTGCATGGCGCGGTTGAGCAGCGGCAGGCCGATCACCAGCGCGGCGATGATCGCCAGGTTGAAGGGGCGGAACAGCATAGTGGCGATGTCGATCGGCTCGGTCACCACCCCTCCGGTAAGACGCCCCAGATCCGCCCCAGCGGTGGCCATGGCCAGCGGAATCGAACCGGACAGCCCGCCGTGCCAGACCAGGAAGCCGGAATAGGCGGCGGCTACCAGCAGCGGATAGTCGACCCCCGCGACCCGCCGCGCCAGCGCCTGGGCGAACACCGCGCCGACCACCAGGCCGAAGCCCCAGTTGAGCCAGCAGCCGGCCAGCGCCACCAGGGTGACCAGCACCACCGCCTGGCCGGGGGTGTGCGCCAGGCCGGCCAGGCGGTCGAGCTGGCGGCTGACCGCCGGCGCGTTGGCCAGCGCATGGCCGGTGACAAAGATCAGCGCCATCTGCATGGCGAAGGCCAGCAGGGTCCAGAAGCCGCTGTTCCAG
The DNA here is from genome assembly GCF_054779355.1 of Azotobacter armeniacus. NCBI lineage: Bacteria > Pseudomonadati > Pseudomonadota > Gammaproteobacteria > Pseudomonadales > Pseudomonadaceae > Azotobacter > Azotobacter armeniacus. Next base: position 5,944 of record NZ_BAAGYK010000100.1, on the reverse strand, counting down.
TGCCTGACCATGGCCGGCAGGCTCTGCCCGGTGGAGAGCATGCCGGCGACCAGCACCAGCAGGGTGAGCAGGGCGGAGAAGACGAAGGGCGAGGGCAGGTAACGCTGCACCAGCAGCACGCAGAGCTGGGTGGCTTTGGCGAACATCGGCCAATTCCTAGTCGTTTTCCGGTCGTCGGTGGTGGTATGCATCATTGCGCCGCCCAGCCGCCGTCCATGTTCCAGGCCGCGCCGCGCACCTGGCTGGCGGACTCGCTGCAGAGGAACAGCACCAGGGCGCCGAGCTGCTCGGGGGTGACGAACTCCAGCGACGGCTGCTTCTCGGCCAGCAGATCGTGGCGGGCACCGACGATGTCGCCGCTGGCCTGGGCGCGGGCGTCGATCTGCTGCTGTACCAGCGGCGTCAGCACCCAGCCGGGGCAGATCGCGTTGCAGGTGATGGGAGTCTGCGCGGTTTCCAGGGCGACCACCTTGGTCAGGCCGAGCAGGCCGTGCTTGGCGGCGACGTAGGCGGACTTCTGCGCCGAGCCGACCAGGCCGTGCACCGAGGCGATGTTGACGATCCGCCCCCAATTGCGCCGGCGCATGCCCGGCAAGGCCAGGCGGGTGGTATGGAAGGCCGAGGAGAGGTTGATGGCGAGGACGCTGTCCCAGCGCTCCGGCGGGAACTCCTCGACCGGCGCCACATGCTGGATGCCTGCGTTGTTGACGAGGATGTCGACGGTGCCGAACTCGCCTTCGGCGAAGGCGATCATCGCGGCGATTTCCTCCGGCTTGGACATATCCGCCGGGTGGTGGCGCGCTTCGCTGCCGTGCTGGCGCACCGCGTCCAGTGCCTGGGCCACGTCACCGAAGCCGTTGAGTACCAGGTTGGCGCCGGCGGCGGCGAGGCAGTGGGCGATGCCCAGGCCTATGCCGCTGGTGGAGCCGGTGATCAGGGCGGTCTTGCCGCTGAGGATTGTCATGGAGCTGTCTCCTGTGTGGGTCAGACCAGGCCGGTGGCGTAGAACACGCCGATGATGAAGAACACGGCGAGGGTTGCGATCAGCGTGATCCCGAAGATGTCCTTGTAGGCCTCGCGATGGGTCAGTCCGGTGACCGCCAGCAGGGTGATCACTGCGCCGTTGTGCGGCAGGGTGTCCATGCCGCCGCTGGCCATGGAGGCCACCCGGTGCAGCACCTCCAGGGGAATCTGCGCGGCGTTGGCGGCGGCAATGAAAGTATCGGACATGGCTGCCAGGGCGATGCTCATGCCGCCCGAGGCGGAGCCGGTGATGCCCGCCAGCAGGTTCACGGTGATGGCCTCGTTGATCAGAGGGTTGGGGATGGCCTCGAGTGCATCGGCCACGACCATGAAGCCGGGCAGCGAGGCGATCACGCCGCCGAAGCCATATTCGGAAGCAGTATTCATCGCCGCCAGCAGGGCGCCACCGACGGCCGTCCGGGTGCCTTCGGCGAGCCTGGCGTGAACCGTGCGGAAGCTGCTCGCCAGCACCAGCAGGATGCCCAGCAGCAGCGCACCCTCGACCGCCCAGATGGCGGTCAGCTTGGGCACGTCCGTCACCAGCGGGGCCGGCATGCCGGTCAGTTGCAGACTGTGATTGATGCCGTACCAGGACGGAATCAGGCGGGTCAGCACCAGATTCGACACGCCCACCAGCAGCAGCGGCGAGAGCGCCAGCCAGGGGTTGGGCAGGCGTAGGTCCTTGGCGGTTTCCGGCTCGTTGCGCAGTGTTGTGCCGTAGCCCTCGCCGGCGCGCTGGGCCTTGTGCAGCTGACGCTTGAGGTAAAGCATGCCGGCGCCGAAGATGAACAGGGCGCCGATCAGGCCCAGCCAGGGGGCGGCCCAGGCGTTGGTATTGAAGAAGGCGCCGGGAATGATGTTCTGGATCTGGGGCGTGCCTGGCAGCGCGGTCATGGTGAAGGAGAAGGCGCCCAAGGCGATGGTCGCCGGGATCAGCCGCTTGGGGATGTCGCTCTGGCGGAACATCTCGGCGGCGAACGGATAGACTGCGAACACCACCACGAACAGCGATACTCCGCCGTAGGTGAGCAGGGCGCAGACCAGCACGATCACCAGCATTGCCTGGCGGGTGCCGAGCAGGCGAATGGCGGCGCTGACGATGGAGCGGGAGAAGCCGGACAGTTCGATCAGCTTGCCGAACACCGCGCCGAGCAGGAACACCGGGAAGTACAGCTTGATGAAGCCGACCATTTTTTCCATGAAAATCCCGCTGAAAACGGGCGCCACGGCGGCGGGTTCAGTCAGCAGTACCGCACCGAGGGCAGCGATGGGGGCGAAGAGGATCACGCTGTAGCCGCGGTAGGCGGCCAGCATGAGCAGGGCCAGGGCCGCGAGGGCGACGATGACGCTCATCGAAAATCTCCTTGAGCCTGCCGGTGGCGAGCGGGAAGCCGTCAATGGCTTGCGCTAAGGGCGCGTCACGGCAGGGGTATTGTTCTTATTGAATCGCGGAAGGCCGCAGAGTTTTTCATGGCGAATTCTGTGCCATTTGTTCAGCTTGCTGATTTGAAAGGGTTTTTCTCGTGGCGCCTGGTGCTGTCCGGCAGGTTTTTCCCATAGTTGGGAAGAAAGTGATGGTCCTCCGGGCTACAAGGCTGAATTGCCATAAAAATATATAATTCCTATTTATAGGATTTTTTCCCATTATCGGGAAGAAATGCCCAGGATAGCCAGTCGGCGGTACAGGGTGGAGCGGCTGAGGCCCAGGCGCCGTGCGGCCTCCAGGGCATTGCCGGCGCTCGCCAGGGCGTTTTCCAGCAGTTCGCGCTCGAAGCGCTGCATGGCCTGCCGGTAGCTTTCGCCGGCAGCGGGGAAACCCGGTGACGCGGCTGGGGCGAGGGATGGCTGCGGCCCCAGGGCGGCGGCCAGCATGTCCTCGTCCAGTTGCGTCCCGTCGTTGAGCAGGATGGCGCGCTCCAGCAGGTTGCGCAGCTCGCGGATGTTGCCCGGCCAGGGGTGGCGGGCGAGCAGGGCGAGGGCGGCGGGGCTCAGTTCGTGGTCGCTGCCGAGCTGATCGAGGATGGTTTCGCACAGCGCCGGCACGTCGTCCGGGCGCTCGCGCAGCGGCGGAAGGCGGATCGGCAGCACGTTCAGGCGGTAGTAGAGGTCGGCGCGGAAGCTGCCCTGGCGTACGGCGGCTTCCAGATTGCAGGAGGTGGCGGCGATCAGGCGCACGTCGCTGAACAGGATCTCATTGGAGCCGACCGGCTCGAACTCCTTCTCCTGCAGCACCCGCAGGAGCTTGCCCTGCAGGTGCAGGGGCATGTCGCCGATCTCGTCGAGGAACAGGGTGCCGCCCTGGGCGATCTGGAACTTGCCGGGCCGCGCCTTGCGGCTGGCGCCAGTGAAGGCGCCCGGTGCGGTGCCGAAGAATTCCGCCTCCAGCAGGGTTTCCGGGATGGCCGCCATGTTCAGGCTGACGAAGGGCTTGTGCGAGCGCGGCGAGGCGGCATGGATGGCGTGGGCCAGCAGCTCCTTGCCGGTGCCGGTCTCGCCGAGTAGCAGCACGGGTGCCTCGCTGGCCGCGCCGCGGCGGGCACGGCGCTTGACCTCCAGGGCCGGGGCGCTGGTGCCGATGAACTGGGCGAAGCTGTAGCGGGCCTGGCGCGCTTGCAGCAGGGAGCGGGTCGAGGCCAGCTCCTCCTGCATGTTCAGGTAATGGCTGACCAGTGGCGAGAGGCTCTTCAGTTCGTCGAACAGGGCGAAGCCGATGGCGCCGATCGGGCGGCCGTCCTCGTCGCGGATCGGCAGGCGCATGACCACCAGCGGGTCCTTCGGCGTCGCCAGCATGTCCAGCAGGATCGGCTGGCCGGTATGCGCCACCTCGCGCAGCAGGCTGCCGGGGATGACGTTCTCCACCGGTTGGCCGAGAGCCTGTGTCGAGTCGGCGAGGCCGAAGCGCCGGGCATAGCGTTCGTTGATCCAGACGATGCGTGCGTCACGGTCGACGATCACCGTGCCCTCGCTGGACTGCTCGACGATCTCGAACAGCGAGCGCATCGCCTGCAGGCGGGTGCTCTGGTAGTCCTTGAGGCGGTCGGCGGAATTCATGGGCGCTCCGTTGCGTGGCTGTGGTCCTGCTGCGGACGTTCGCTCAAGAACGGCCGCACGGCAAGCCGGATGGGGGCGCATGGGCGACCATTGACGGCTTGAGGGCGGCGCGGGGCAGCTTGAGAATGGCCGGATCGATTGGTTCGGTCAGGAGTGATCCATGAGTGGCAGCATCCCTTCACTGGAAATTTCCGGCGTCCTGGCGACCCTGCGCCTGCAGCGGCCGGACAAGGCCAACCGCCTGGAGGAGGCGGATCTGGCGGCGCTGCTGGACTGCCTGGCGCGCATCGAGGCCGCGCCGCAGGTGCGGGTCGTGCTGCTGCGTGCGTCGGGGCGGCATTTCTGCGCCGGCTACAGCTTCGACGACCTGGCCGCGGCCGGCGACGGCGGGCGCTTCGAGGCGGTAGCCGATGCCCTGGAGAACCTCCGTCCGCTGACTATCGCCGAGGTGCAGGGCGGCGTCTTCGGCGGTGCCACGGATATCCTGCTGGCCTGCGATTTCCGCCTTGGTGGCCCGGCGGCAGAAATGCTCATGCCGGCGGCGCGCTTCGGTCTGCATCTCTATGGCGGGCTGTTCCAGCGCTATGTGTCGCGTCTCGGGCTGAACGCTGCCAAGCGGTTGATCCTCGCTTGCGAGAGGCTCGATGCGCGGGGCATGCTGGAGACCGGCCTGCTCACCCACCTGTACGACAGTCCCGAGCAGCTGGTTGAGGCCGCGGGGGAGTTGGTCGCGAACCTGGCGGCACTGGCCCCGCTGGCGGTGGCGGGGATGAAGCGCCATCTGAATGCGGTCGCCCGCGGCACGCTGGATCGTGAGGCCGTGGCCGCGGACGTGCGGCGCTGTTCGGCCTCCGCGGATTTTCAGGAAGGCCTGCGGGCGCTCAAGGAAAAGCGTCCGCCGCAGTTCGAGGGAAACTAAGCCTTTTCACCTAGTCCCCTCGGACCAGACGTAGGGGAAACTCGCGCAGCGATTTTCCTCCATGGCCGTGCCGCTGGTGGGAAAGGCCTGCGGCCGTTTCCCGGCCTACAACTTGCCCTGCCGCGCTCAGCTATGGCGCGAATAGGTCACGGCCTTTGCCCTGCCGCTGCCGTGCAGGGCGAAGCTCGGGCGAGGCGATACCCCATGGCTTTCGAGCAGCTGCGCGACGGCGAGGAAGTCGGTGTTGTAGCTCTTCAGCCGGCCCTGGTCGTTGACGATGGTGTTCGCCGAGTCGGATGACTGTCGCGGAGGGGGCGAGTTCATCGAGCAGTGTAATGCAGGCCTCCTCGAACGGCATCGAGATGGCGCAGCCGTCGATGGCGGCGGGCAGTTCCTGGGTGGTGAGCGCCTTGTAGGCGTAGTTCAGGCCGAGCGCCTCGTAGAGATGGTTGTGAAAGCGGGTGCCGGTATTGCAGGGGCGCTCGGCGAGGGACATGCAAAGCTGCGTGTCCTTGTCGATGGCGTGGGCATCCTGGGCTCCTCGTGACAATGGGTCATGGCAGCAGGCGGCCCGGTTGAATCTCTTTTACTATAAAATTTGTTTTTATAACTACATTAGCTGTTGATGAATCGATTCATTGATGGTTTTATTGCGCCTTATTTTGCAAAAAGAACAAGCATCATGGCTACTACTTCCTCTGTCGAGCCTTGCACCTTCGCCCTCTTCGGAGCCCTGGGTGACCTGGCCTTGCGCAAGCTGTTCCCTGCTCTCTACCAACTGGACCGCGCCGGCCTGCTGTGCGCCGACACGCGGTTTCTCGCCCTGGCTCGCGACGCCGGCGAGGAGAGTCGCCATCTGGCCACCATCGCCGAGCACCTGCGCCGCCATGTGCCGGGCCAGGAGCTCGACGAGACCACCCTGCAGCGCTTCCTGGCCCGCCTGGACTATCT
>NZ_BAAGYK010000099.1:0-1277 GCF_054779355.1 Azotobacter armeniacus | reverse complement strand
CGGGTGATCAGTGCAATCGAAGACAGGGGCCCCCAGCTACCCGCCGCATAGGGCTTGGGCGCCTCGCCCTGCAGCCGCCAGCCGGCGATCAGCCGGTCGCACCACTGCCAGGCGTGTTCGATCTCGTCCTTGCGCACGAACAGGTTCTGGTTGCCCTTCATCACCTCCAGCAGCAGCCGCTCGTAGGCGTCGGGAATCCGCGCGCTGCGGTAGGTGTCGGAGAAGTTCAGCTGCAGCGGACCGCTGCGCAGCTGCATGCCCTTGTCCAGCCCCTGCTCCTTGGTCATCACCTGCAGGGCGATGCTCTCGTTCGGCTGCAGGCGGATGATCAGCTTGTTGCCGATCAGCGGGCGCTGCTCCGGGGCGAAGATGTAGTGCGGCGCTTCCTTGAAGTGGATGACGATCTGCGACAGCTTCTGCGGCATGCGCTTGCCGGTGCGCAGGTAGAACGGCACCCCCGCCCAGCGCCAGTTGCGGACCTCCGCACGCAGCGCGACGAAGGTCTCGGTGTCGCTGCGCGGGTTGGCGTTGTCTTCCTCCAGGTAGCCCGGCACCGCCTTGCCCAGGACATTGCCGGCCACGTACTGGCCGCGCACCACCTGCTGGCTCAGCTGGCCGGCGTCGATCGGCGCCAGCGCCTTGAGCACCTTGACCTTCTCGTCGCGGATGCTGTCGGCCGACAGGTCGCTCGGCGGGTCCATGGCGATCAGGCAGAGCAGCTGCAGCAGGTGGTTCTGGATCATGTCGCGCAGCTGGCCGGCCTTGTCGAAGTAGCCCCAGCGGCCCTCGATGCCCACCTGCTCGGCCACGGTGATCTCCACGTGGGAGATGTGGTTCTGGTTCCACTGGGTCTCGAACAGGCTGTTGGCGAAGCGCAGGGCGATCAGGTTCTGCACCGTCTCCTTGCCCAGGTAGTGGTCGATCCGGTAGGTGCGGTTCTCCGGGAAGTGCTGCGCCACCGCGTCGTTGACCTTGCGCGAGGAGGCCAGGTCGTGGCCGATCGGCTTCTCCAGCACCACCCGGGTGCGCTCGGCCAGCCCCACCTGGGCCAGCCCGGCGCAGATCGCCTCGTAGAGCGCCGCCGGGGTGGCGAAGTAGGCGATCAGCCGCTCCGCCTCGCCCACCCGGTCGGCCAGCGCGAGGTAGTCCTCGGCCTGGAGGAAGTCCATCGACAGATAGTCCAGGCGGGCCAGGAAGCGCTGCAGGGTGGTCTCGTCGAGCTCCTGGCCCGGCACATGGCGGCGCAGGTGCTCGGCGATGGTGGCCAGATGGCGACT
>NZ_BAAGYK010000098.1:0-5104 GCF_054779355.1 Azotobacter armeniacus | reverse complement strand
GCTGGCGCAGGCCAGGGCGGCGGCGCTGGGCGCGCAGGCGCACCAGGACCTGCCGTTCGAGCAACTGGTCGAGGCGTTGCAGCCCGAGCGCGGCTTGGGGCTCACCCCACTGTTCCAGGTGATGTTCAACCATCAGCGCGGGGATTACCGGGCCTTGCGGCAACTGCCCGGGCTGGAGCTGGAAGACTATGCGCTGGACGATCAGGCGGCGCAGTTCGAGCTGACGTTGGACACCCACGAGAGCCCCGACGGGCAGGTGCGGGCGAGCTTCGGCTATGCCATGGAGCTGTTCGAGGCGCAGACCATCGAGCGCCTGGCGGGGCATTACCTGACCGTGTTGCGCGCACTGGCCGAGCGGCCGGAACAGGCACTGGGCGACGTGGAGCTGCTGGACGAAGCCGAGCGGGCGCAGTTGCGCCAGTGGGGCGAGAACCCGCAGCGCTACCCGGATGCCGAGCCGGTGCACCGGCTGTTCGAGCGGCAGGCGCAGGAGCGGCCGCAGGCCACGGCGCTGGTCTTCGGTGACGAAGCGCTGAGCTACGCCGAGCTCAACCGCCGGGCCAACCGCCTGGCGCACCGGCTGATCGCCCTGGGCGTCGCGCCGGAGACGAAGGTGGGCATCGCGGTGGAGCGCTCGGTCGAGATGGTGGTGGGCCTGCTGGGCATCCTCAAGGCGGGCGGGGCCTACGTGCCGCTCGATCCGGACTATCCGGCCGAGCGTCTGGGCTACATGGTCGAGGACAGCGGCATCGGGCTGCTGCTCACGCAGCGCCACGTCAGGGAGCGAATCACCGGCAGCCGGTCGCTGACCACGCTGGAACTGGACCGCCTCGATCTCGACGGCGAACCCGAACACGACCCGCCGATCGAGCCGCACGGCGACAACCTCGCCTACGTGATCTACACCTCGGGCTCCACCGGCAAGCCCAAGGGAGTGATGGTGCGTCATCGAGCGCTCAGCCACTTCCTGCTCAGCATGAGAGCCCGGCCGGGGATGACCGAAGAGGACGTTCTGGTCGCCGTCACCTCCTTGTCGTTCGATATCGCCGCGCTCGAGCTCTACCTGCCCCTCATCACTGGCGCCCGTCTCGTCCTGGCAGGGCGTGACACCGTGCGGGACGGGGCGGCGCTGGCGCGGTTGGTCGAGGGAGCTCAGGCTACCATGCTGCAGGCCACCCCTTCGGGCTGGCGTCTGCTGCGCGCCGGCGGCTGGCCAGCCGTACCGCCGAGTCGCTTGAGGGGCCTGTGCGGTGGCGAGGCGTTGCCGCCCGATCTCGCCCAGGACCTGCGTGCCCAAGGGGTCGAGCTGTGGAACCTGTACGGCCCGACCGAAACCACGATCTGGTCGGCGGCAGGGCCGGTGGGCGAGGAGCGGCCGAGCCTGGGGCGTGCCATCGCAGCGACACGGCTCCATGTGTTGGATAGCGAGCTGAATCCCGCTCCGGCCAACGTGCCCGGTGAGCTGTACCTGGGAGGCATCGGGCTTGCGCGCGGCTATGCCAACCGCGCAGATCTCACCGCCGAGCGCTTTGTCGCCGACCCCTTCGGCGAAGCGGGAAGCCGGTTGTACCGCACGGGAGACCTGGTGCGCTGGAGAGGCGACGGGCAACTCGAATATCTGGGGCGTCTCGACCATCAGGTGAAGGTCCGTGGTTTCCGTATCGAGCTGGGCGAAGTGGAGGCGCAGCTGCTGGCCCAGCCCGAGGTGCGCGAGGCGGTGGTGGTGGCTAAGGAGGGGCCGAGTGGGGCGCGGCTGGTGGGTTACGTGTCGGCGCAGGCCGGGCAGGTTCTCGACGGCGGCGCGCTGCGCGAGCGGCTGGGCCGGGTGCTGCCGGACTACATGGTGCCGGGCGCTCTCGTGGTGCTGGAGGACCTGCCGCTCACGCCGAACGGCAAGGTAGATCGCAAGGCGTTGCCGGAGCCGGATCTGACCAGCGAGCGGGCCTACGAGGCGCCGCAGGGGGAAACGGAAGAGGCGCTGGCCACGATCTGGGCCGAGGTGCTGGGCGTGGAATGCGTGGGGCGCCGCGACAACTTCTTCGAGCTGGGCGGGCATTCACTGCTGGCTCTCAGGATTGTCAATAAAGCTAAATCGCTATTCACGCCGCCGCTGACCCTCTATGATTTGATGCAGAGTCCAACGGTCGAGGCGTTATGCGGTAAGTTGACTCGCAGTCTATTTGCAGACCCCTTGGTAGCCCTCAACAGAAAAAGGGATGATGTTCCCCCTCTGTTTTGCGTTCACTCAGGTTTTGGTACGGCTCTGGGGTATTTGAAGCTAGCGCAGAAGCTAAATGGGATGCGCACCGTTTATGGAGTATCTTGCAGGACCCTGAGTGATCCTGGGTATCGCCCCCACTCCTTGGAGGCAATGGCGGACGACTATTTCAGAATGATTTGTGCAGCTCAGCCGCATGGATCTTGCTATCTGTTGGGATGGTCGCTGGGAGGGGCGCTTGCGGCCATGATTGCGGCTCGATTGGAGAAAGCAGGGAGGTCTGTAAAGTTCTTGGGGCTGGTAGATACCTATGTACCTCATCCAATGAAGGTCAAGTCGATATCGACCGATTGGCGTCAGGAGTATTTGGCGTTTCTTGAAGGGGTTTCCTTTGCCAAGATAGTTGATCTCAAAATATCCATCGATGCCTGCAATCCTTTCGAAGCGGAAGAATCGCTTGTCCGTGTAACGAAGTCTGCAATGGAAAATGGTGAATTTACGCTTTCTCCTAGATATACCGAAGCTTCAGCGTTGGAGATTGTAAGGTTATTTATCGCCAGCCATGGAGTAGGGCTGGCAACGCTGCAGTCGAGAGGGGCACCACTCCCACAACTAAAAGCCCACGTGCATTGCTGGTGGGCAATGAGTGGTTTTCAGCAAGTTCGGCTGAAGGAGATTGAGGAGCAGTTGCAATGTCGGCTGTATCACGACTATATAGATACCAACCATGATGAAATCATGACTCATCCTGATTTGTTGGACATGCTGCATGAGCTGCTCTGAGAGTGAGCTGTTCCGGGAGTTCGGAGGCTTTTTGGTGTGTCATGCTGATCTCCATCACCAAGAGGAGGGCGGATGCTGCTGCTCCTGGCTGTGCAAGCCTACGTGTTTAAAGGACTTGTACAGACATGCGTCGAGAAAATTTCAGATTATTTTTTCATACTTGCTGGCGAAGCGACTAAATATTCGTTGGTCTCGCTCGTCTTGAGTTGTACACGCTGGAACAGGTCTTTCTGGTTCGTTACTTCGATGCAGGGACTGATAACATGAGCTCGATACAAAATGCTGTCCGGCCGCTCGCTAGAGCATTTTCATGAAATATTTGATCACCACGGAGACGGCCTTGGGCACGACGGCTTTCAGCTCCCTCTCCCAAGCATGGGAGAGGGGAAAAATCCACGCCTGCCGTTATCCTGGCCACCCCAGAAAGGTGAATCCGAGTAGGGCGAAAATGCTCTAGCTAAGTGCCCGAAGAAAAGTAATCCGACATTTTCCCCTTCCATGCTCGTGCCAGCCCTTGAAACACGGAGTCTGCGAAGCTCGGAGCTGCAGAAAATCCTGGAAAATTTTCCTTCAGTACTTGCTACAAGTTCTCACCACAAAATTTAGGCAAGGAGCCGACTGATGTCCGTCCACATATCAGCAATGTCCTTGGACTGGCGCAATGAAACGTCAATCATTTCCTATCCGGCAGGTTACCCGGTTAGTTTGACATACGATGGTTCTATATTGTTGGTTGACGATCCTCAACGAGGGAAAAACGTGCATTGGGAGGTTAGCAATAGCGCGTCAGAATTAAAAATCGAATGGCTATCCGAGCACTCGACTCGACCTCTTGCAATTGACATACTTGCCGCACTCGAAGGGGTTTTTACTTTCCATCCAACACAAGCTGAATGTACGGTTGCCGGTCCAGTGTCATGGCCAGAGGAACTGACTTACGCTGGCGTTCTTCTATCCCAAGGCAGAGTTTGTGCTTGCAGAGACACGCTGTGGCAACAATCCAGGCTCTGGCTTCCCGGGGCGTACACCCCAATCTCGCTGCAATACACCCTGACTCAGGGGCGCCGGCATCCTCGTCGCGCCCCCAAGCCCAAGGGGATCGTCTACCAGCGTTATATTCCTTGGCTAGGCAAGACCCTTTCATTCCGAGCCCTCCAACTTGAGGAGGATCTGTTGCGTGTCAATCGCTGGATGAATGAGCCGGCTGTCGCGCAGATCTGGCAAGAGGAAGGAGATCTGGACAAGCATCGGCGCTATCTGGAAGCGATTGCAGAAGATCCTCATATGTACTCGATAATCGCCAGCCTGGATGGCGAGCCCTTTGGTTACTTTGAAGTCTATTGGGCCAAAGAAAATCGGATTACCCCCTTTTACGATGCAGACGACTATGATCGCGGTTGGCACGTCCTGATCGGCGAGCCCGCATTCCGTGGAAAAGCCATCGCTACGGCTTGGCTCACATCAATCTCCCATTACCTGTTCCTAGACGACCCACGTACACAACGCATCGTCGGCGAGCCTCGTGCCGATCATGCGCAGCAAGTCCGCAATCTCGACCGTTCTGGATACGCCAAAATCAAGGAGTTCAATTTCCCACACAAGCGTGCACTGCTTGTGATGCTATTGCGCGAACGCTTCTTCTCAGACGCCCTCTGGTGGCCACGCAGTGACATCGCTATGTGAACTTCAAGGTGCTCGGTGTAAGTGCTCGAAGAAAAATAATCCGATATTTTCCCCTGCATTGCCCGTGCAAGCCTCTGAAATACAGGGGTTGGCCTGGTTCGAAACAGCAGAAAATCCGGGAAAATTTTGTTCGAGTACTTAGCAGGTTGCGCATACAGGGCAATGAGGTGGTTGCATCGCTACTATCATCTGGCCGCAAATGCCTTTGCGCGGCTGAAGCATGTGAGCGCGCCGTGGCGTTCCGATATGACAAGCCGAAGAGGAATTACGAGAGTGTGGTTGTCATGGTTTGTGGGTTCCTGTGGCTACCCATGTGAATAAATAAGGTAATCCCCCGGCTTAGCCGGGGGACTCCTTGAGGTTTGACCGTGTGATACGATCATCGGGAGCCTTCTGTCTCGACCAAGAGATATGAGGTAC
>NZ_BAAGYK010000097.1:0-4606 GCF_054779355.1 Azotobacter armeniacus | reverse complement strand
GGAATACAAGGGCGAATGGGCCGGTCGGCAGATCGTCCAGATCGACCGCTGGTACCCCAGCTCGAAACGCTGTGCCTGCTGCGGGCATATCCTTGAGCGCCTGCTGCTGGATGTTCGCCGCTGGAGTTGCCCGGAGTGCGGAACCGAGCATGACCGCGACGTGAACGCCGCGATCAACGTGAAAGCCGCCGGGCTGGCGGTGTTAGCCCTTGGAGAGAATGTAAGCGGCATGGGTCAAGTATCCGTGTCCTGTTCTCAGTGAATTGGGAATCCCCTTCCTTTAGGGAGGGGAGCAGTCAACCGTATCCTTACCAGCCACCGGAGGCTCCGCCGCCACCAAAGCCGCCGCCTCTCCCACCAAAACCACCGCCCCCGCCTCCGCCATGGCGCATGCTGCCCAGCAGTGCGCCTGCTATCAAAGCGCTGCGGCCGCGCCCGCCACGGATAAGCATCAGGATGATCACCAGCAACAACACCAACAGTATTGGCGACGGCTCATCCGCATCCTGGCTATCGGCGATCAATCCTTGTTCGCCTTGCAGGGGCTTGCCGCCGAGTACCCAGACCATCGCCGCCACGCCCTCGGTGACGCCGCGGGCAAAATCGCCCTGCCTGAAGGCCGGAATGATGATGTTATGGATGATGAGCGCGGACTGGGCGTCGGTCAGGCGCTCTTCCAGGCCATAGCCAACCTCGATGCGGACCCGCCGCTCGTCACGCGCGACGATCAGCAGCGCACCGTTGTCCTTGCCCTTCTGACCGATGCCCCAGCGGCGGCCCAGTTCGACGCCAAACTCTTCGATGCTGCGCCCTTGCAGATCCGGGACGATGACTACCACCAACTGATCGCCGGTTGCCTGCTCATGGGCAGCCAGCATCTGGGTCAGGCGAGCTTCGGTCGTTGCATCGAGCAACTCGGCACGGTCTACCACTCGACCACTCAAGGCTGGGAAGCTGGCCTCCTGTGCCTGGACGGCAAGGGCACAGGCGCAGAGCAGCATGCCCTGAACAAGCCTTTGTGCCGGTCTCATCTGAACTGGACTTGCGGTGCCTGTTCCGCATCCTGAGTCGTGGCTTCGAAGCTTTCGCGGATCGGCATGTCGCTGTAGAGCACGCTATGCCAGATGCGTCCGGGGAAGGTGCGGATCTCGGTGTTGTAACGCTCCACCGCGGCAATGAAGTCACGGCGTGCCACCGCGATACGATTTTCAGTGCCCTCCAGTTGGGACTGCAGGGCGAGGAAGTTCTGGTTGGACTTCAGCTCGGGATAGCGTTCGACCACCACCATCAACCGGCTCAGGGCGCCGCTGAGCTGGTCCTGCGCCTGCTGGAACTGCTGCAGCTGCTGTGGATTATCCAGGGTGCCGGCATCCACCTGGATGGAGGTGGCCTTGGCCCGCGCCTCGATTACCGCGGTAAGGGTTTCCCGCTCATGCTGCGCATAGCCCCTGACCGTTTCCACCAGATTGGGAATCAAGTCTGCGCGCCGCTGGTATTGGTTTTGCACCTGCGCCCAGGCAGCCTTCACCTGTTCGTCGTAGGTAGGAATGTCGTTGATACCGCAGCCCGCCAGGAGCCATGACATGAGCAGGATCGTGGCCAGCCGCCACTGGAGCCGATAGCCTTGCTTGGAATGGATCATCCGCGTGTCCCGTCTTGCTGATTGACTGGGCCTCACAACCGGTTATGCCGGTAGACCATTAGCAGTCTAGAGCCTCCCGGCCAGCCTGTTTGAAAAGGCTGGGAATATCAGGGGGCCACGATCCCGTTTGAATCCAGCTTTTGCCGCAAGCTGATGCGCTACCGCTGGCCGGGCAACGTACGTGAGCTGGAGAGCGTCATCGAGTGGGCGGTGATCCTCGCCGAGAGCGGCATCCTCGACGTCCGCCCGGGGCAAGCGGAATACGACTTGATCGTCGAGGCCCTCAAGCGGCACTGGGACAACATGACCGAAACCGCCGCCCACCTGGGCTTGCACATTGCCCGGCACAACCTTAACGACAAGGTGTTTTGCTGACGCCTCACGGCAGGCCGGCGCCTACCAGAAGCCCGCGACTATGACGAGGGTCAGCAGGGCAGTCAGCCCGGCGCCCAGGAGCAGTGTGCGAGGCACCGCCGCGCGGGGCTGTGTCAGCGGCTCCTGTACGGGCTCTCCGAGCAGCCCCGCCCAGATCCGGCAGGCGAGCAGGGTCGCGAGCAGCAGCACACCGGCGACGATGGTGAAATGCAGCTCGATCAGCCCGGCCTGGCTTGCGGCGAACCAGGCTGCGCTCAGCGCATGGCCAGTCGCGGTGCCGTAGAGGGCTCCGCGCGGACCGACGCGGCGACCGACGAACATCAGGATGAAGGTCGCGACCATGGGGGCGGCGATGTAGGTGAAACCCTGCTGCAGATAGGCGAAGAGACCGGGGAAGTTGTCGATGGCTGGCGCCCAGCTGGCCGCGAGCACCACCAGCAGCAGGGTCACGACCCGGCCGGTGCGGGCCAGGCGGCGGGCATCCGTGGAGGGGTGGCGGTGCTGGATGAAGTCCAGAGTGATCAGCGTCGAGGCCGAGTTCAACGCCGAGTCGATGCTCGACATGATCGCCGCCAGCAGCCCGGCGACAATGAGGCCGGCGAGTCCGACCGGCGCATAGTGGGCGATCAGCTGTGGAAACACCGCGTCGGCGCGCTCCAGATCCGGCAGCAGCACCGCCGCCATGGCTCCCGGCAGGACCATGATGAACAGTGGCAGCAGTTTCAGGTTGGCGGCGAGTACGGCGCCCCAGCCGGCGGCGCGCATGTCACGGGCGCCGAGCAGCCGCTGCGAGACGTACTGGTTCATGGTCCAGTAGTAGAAGCCGAGGATCGGCAGGCCGATCAGGGTGCCGAGCCAGGGCAGCTCAGGGTCGTCCAGGGGGCGGATCAGCGACAGGCGTTCCTCTCCCAGCGCCGCGCTGACCTGGCTCCAGGAGTGGTCGAACTGGCCGAATACGATCCAGGCGAGCACGGCGGAGCCGATCAGCAGCACCGTTGTCTGCAGCGTGTCGGTATAGGCGACGGCGCGCAGGCCGCCGGCCGCGGTATAGAGGCCGGTGAACAGCGCGATGCCGATACAGGTCGGGATCAGGCTCAGCCCTGGCACGAACTGCATCAGGACCACGGCCCCCGCGTACAGGCTGCCGGCGGTATCCAGCACGATGCTCAGGAAGATGGTCACCCCGGACAGGTAGCGGCGCATGCGCCCGTCGAAGCGTTGTTCGAGCAGCTCGGGAATGGTGGTGATCCGTCGGCCGAGGAAGATCGGGACCACGGTGAAGGTGGAGAACAGCAGGACCGCGGCGGCCATCCATTCGTAGTTGGCGACCGCGATCCCGGACTGCCAGGCCGCGCCCGGCAGGCCGATCAGCGTCGTCGATGAGATGTTCGAGGCGAACAGCGACAGCCCCACTACCCCCCAGCCCAGCGAACGGCCGGCCAGGAACAGCTCCTCGGTGTCCGGACTGGCCCGTGCCACACGCACGCACACAGCGATCACCACCACCAGATAGACCGCCAGCACGGCATAGTCCGCAAAATGAAGTTCCGTCATTGTCGAATTCCTGCTTTTTGTTTTGACGCCTGAATCGACGGGCCAATAAACCATAGCTATCGGCGAAGGGCAAATTGGAAAGGCTATTCTGATAGGGCCGCTTTATGGGGAGTGGCGTGCAGTTGGCCCCACCTGGGCGGGAGGCAGGGCAGTCGCATGACGGGGGCGGGAGCGAATTTTGATGGTTCCCATGCTCCCGTGTGGAAACCCGGTTCTGGGCGCTTCGCAGGCATTGGCCTCGAAGCGCTCGCGGTTGAGGGTGTAACCGCGGGTCAGGTGTTCCTTGAGCAGGCGGGTGGCCCACTGGCGGAACTGTACGCCACGCTTGGAGTTCACCCGATAGGCAACGGAAATGATGGCGTCAAGGTTGTAATGCTTGAGCGTACGTCGAACCTGCCTTTTGCCTTCGGTTTGAACTGCTAAGAAATTCTTAGCAGTTGCCTGCGGGGCGAGCTGGATCTGCCGCCGACGAAGGTGATGACCGAGTGCAGATGCTCGGGAGCGGTGCCGAGCGCCGCTTCAAGTGCCTTCAAGTGCTTGAAGTTCTGGCGCAGCGGGTTCTGGAACTTGTAGCTGCGCTTGTAGATCTTCTGCATCCACTGCGCCTGATGCTCGCTGCCGAAGATCCAGCCCTGCATGTTCTTGGTTTCCAGCACGAAGATGCCGTAGCGGGACACGAACACATGGTCGATCTGGGTGGTGCCGTCCGGCGTGGTCAGGGTGACGTTATGCAGGCGGTCGTAGGTTGGCCTGTCGAGCATCCAGTGGGCAAAGAGGCGGACCAGCCACTCGCCGATATGCCCCTTGGCCCAGGGGGATTTGAGCAAGCCGATCAGCAGAATTAAGGGGATGAGCCAGATCAACGTGCCTCAGACTGGCTGAATGATGGGAGAGACATCCTCTTTCTACTGCTCATGACGGGTCTGGTTCTACTAGGGCCTGTTAACACTAACGTAGGGCCTCAGCGATAAGAGCCACAGTGATGAAGGCGGCGTACATGAGGTCAAGCTTGTCGTAGCGCGTGAACACGCGGCG
>NZ_BAAGYK010000096.1:0-660 GCF_054779355.1 Azotobacter armeniacus | reverse complement strand
CTTGATGCTCGCCCTTGCCTGGGAGAGACCGGATGACAGGTGCATCGATCGAGACGACGCTGGAGTTGTGGGCTTCATCGCTGCGCGAGGTCAAGGCGCGTATGCGCCCTCTGTTTACCCAGGAGCGGGTGGCGGCCTCTGCCGGCTGATCCGGTGTACTGGCGGGCTACCCCGCAAGACGCACGGCCTTGCTTGAGAAAGCCGGTCTCGTCCAGAACCAGGACGGCCTTGTCGTCGGCCAGATGTTCGAGCACATAGGCGCGCACCAGATCGCGCAGGGCATCGGCCTCCCCGCGACCGCGGCCGAGAATGGCCTGTTGACGGCAGGGGCCGGGATCGCCGGCTGCCTCGGCGCGCATCCAGCCGGTCTTGCGTGGCTCGGCACCGGGCAGGCCATCGAGGAACCAGCCGGCAAGATCGCCAACTGCCAGATCGGTGTCTTCGCGGCCTATGTCTCACGCCATGGCCATGCCTTCATCGACCGAGCCCTCTACCTGCCTGAAGCCTGGACGGATGATCCCTTGCGTATGGCGGCAGCCCCTGTTCCGGAAGGCATGGGTTTCTCGACCAGGCCCCAGTCGGCCCTCCAGATGATCGAACGAGCCCTGACTGCCCAGGTACCCTTTGCCTGGATTGCCGCTGACACGGTCTATGGCGTAG
>NZ_BAAGYK010000095.1:0-3172 GCF_054779355.1 Azotobacter armeniacus | reverse complement strand
GGCAAGAAGGGTGGCATCAAGACCCGCCGCCTGGTTGCATCCACCTCCGATACCTATCGCGCTGTACTTCTCGGACTTGGGTAGCCTTCATGCGATTGCCCTGGATGGCCCTGCCGGCCACTGCATACCTTATCCGTTTCTGCTAGCATGGTCGGCTTTCTTTAACGACCCAGGTGAAACCTCCATGCAGCCCATGCTGAATATCGCGCTGCGCGCGGCCCGCAGCGCCGGCGAACTGATCTTCCGCTCCATCGAACGCCTGGACGTCATCTCGGTCGACGAGAAGGACGCCAAGGACTACGTCAGCGAGGTGGATCGTGCGGCGGAGCAGACCATCATTGCCACCCTGCGCAAGGCCTATCCGAACCACGCCATCCTCGGCGAGGAAGGTGGGCTGCAACCGGGCAGCGGCGAGGGCGCCGACTATCAATGGATCATCGACCCACTGGACGGCACCACCAACTTCCTGCGCGGCATGCCGCATTATGCGGTGAGCATCGCCTGCAAGCACAAGGGTCGCCTGGAACACGCCGTGGTGCTCGACCCGGTCCGCCAGGAGGAATTCACCGCCAGCCGCGGCAACGGCGCCGCCCTCAACGGCCGGCGCATCCGCGTCAGCCCGCGCAAGAGCCTGGACGGAGCCCTGCTGGGCACAGGTTTCCCGTTCCGCGACAGCCAGCTTGAGTACCTCGACAACTACCTGGGCATGTTCCGCGCGCTGACCGGCCAGACCGCCGGCATCCGCCGCGCCGGCGCCGCCAGCCTGGACCTGGCCTATGTCGCCGCTGGCCGCTACGACGCCTTCTGGGAGTTCGGCCTGTCGGAATGGGACATGGCCGCCGGCGCCCTGCTGATCCAAGAAGCGGGCGGCTTGGTGAGCGACTTCACCGGTGGTCACGAGTTCCTCGAGAAGGGCCATGTGGTGGCCGGTAACACCAAGTGCTTCAAGGCCGTGCTGACCGCCATCCAGCCGCATCTGCCGCCAGCCCTGAAGCGCTGAGGCAGCATTGATCGAGCCGGAGGCGGGATCACTTCCGCCATTCTCCCACACCAGCGTACGTACGGCTCCGTATACGGCGGTTCAGGTTATGCGACTAAGAGCCTATCCACAAATAGTGCTCATGATGGATAATCAGGACTACCTCTGTGGGGGTGTCGCTGGCGCCGGCGTAGTCGACGATCAGCGGCAGGAGCTGTTCCAGGATGAAATCCTCGTGGTCCTCGATGCGGTGTCCGGTGTAGGTCGTCATGCGGCACGGCCTCCCAGCAGCAGGGCACCGACGCCCGTCATGTAGGCCAGTACTGCGGCCTTCGCCTTGCGGAACGCCTCGTGGTGATCGTCGCCGCACTCAAGGCTGGCATGCAGGTGATTCCGCCAGACTGCCTGAAGCGTCGTCAGCAACAGCCGCTGCTCGATGGTCAGCGTGTCGCGCTCACCGCTGGCAATCCCCATGACGGCGTTCAGCGCCTTGTTGGCGTTGATGTGAAACATGCGCTCCGGCGTGCTGCTGCCGCACTCCTTGGCGCGCCGGGCCAGAGCGGCCACCTCGTCGTGCATGGCGTGGTAGAGCGGCAGGTACTGCGTGTCCGTCACGTTGGCGCGGTCGCGGGCTTCGCGGAAAGCGGCGATCAGGTCTGCCTTAAGGTCCACCACGATGTCGGTATTCCGCGACAGCGACAGCAGGTAGTAGCTCTGGTCCTCGTTCATCAGGGCATAGCGCTCCGGTCGGCCTCCTGCCGAGCCTGCGGTGGGTTTCTCCATTTGAAATGGGAGAACCCCGAAGCGCTTGAACTTGGCGGCATAGCGATCTATCAAAGCCATTGATGCTTTGTGCTGGTTGTCCAACTGCCCGGCCAGCAGGCGGCTATCTACTCGCGCCTCGCCCTTGAATTGAACCAGGGTAATGGCGTTGCTCATGCCGCCACCTCCTTGCGGCCCTTGGCCGGCCTGTTCAGCAGCGCCAGCACGGCACGGGCGCGCTGGTGCTGGCTCTCCGGCAGGCTGTAGTGGGTCACGTCGCAGGGGGCGCCCCAGCGGTTGGGCACCTTCTCCGGCTGGCGCTGGAACTCCAGTCCGTAGTTGTGCGTCAGCTTGGCAATGGTCGAGTTGAGGCAGTGGTCGCCCAAGAGTTCGGCCTCGAAGCGGTTCAGCGAATTGCAGGGAGCCAGCATGTAGGCCAGAACGCGGGCGATCTTGCTCGGCGCCTTGTCCAGCAGCTCGGCGGGGCTGGCGCTGGCGGTGATAGACAGGCCTTGCAGCAGGCGGCTTTGTTCTTCGGGGCGGGTCGCCTTTTTCATGTCAGGCCACCTCCCGCGCTTCCAGGCGAGCCGACAGGTACGCCTCGATTTCCGACCGCACGAAGTAGATGCGGCTGCGGCGGTTGTCGCCATCCTTCAAGGGCTTCGGGAAATTCGGGTCACGGGCGCGCAGCTTGACCACGCCGGAGCGGGTGCGGCGCAGGCGGGCGGCCACTTCGGCCATGGTCCACAGCTCGGGAAGGGCTGGCGTCTGGGTGTTGTAGGGCGTTGCGGCGGGGTTGGTCTGGGGCATGTCGGGTGTTCCTGTTTGAGACAGGACACATGCTGGCCGGCGAACTTATCCACTGAATAGGCCGGGTATTCCATGAAATAGGCCGGGTATCCAAGCGGTGATTGGTGTGGATAAGGCGAGCAAAGCCCCGCGCTACGGGGCGTCCGAATAGGCCGGGTATTTTATCTGGAGCGGATGGCGCCAGCCCCCCGCTTGCGCCAGCTCACCACCGCAAAAAGCCTTGCGGTTGCTTCTGGGTTGAGCTTGTGCCCGCTGCGCTCTAACCAAGCCGCTGCCACCTTGTGAACTCCACGCCCGCCGATGCCTGCCGGATTGTGGGTGCTGTCTTGGGTCAGCTCTCGCCAGCATTGGAAGGCAAGTCGCATCTCTGGCGGAGATAAAGGGTTATCAGCGCGCAGGCACTCCGCAAAGACCATTGCGGCTTCCAATTGTTCTTCCATGCCGATGACATAATCTTCAACTTTCTGCTTGGCGCGGTGGGTGTCGCTCAGTTCACGGCGCAGCTGCTCGATTTCATCTAGGGCCTGTTAACGCTATTTGCTATAATGCAGCAAATAGTGTTGAGACCGAGTGCCATGCAACTGACCGCCGAGCAATTCAAACAAATCGAAGGCTTGTTGC
>NZ_BAAGYK010000094.1:0-1514 GCF_054779355.1 Azotobacter armeniacus | reverse complement strand
AATCGGGCATGTGATGTCTGTGTCTCGGTGGCTTTGCGGTTCAGCCGAATTTTCGGTTCAGTCGGCTTCGACCTCACCCGCTGTGCCGATCTTTCCGGTCGGCCAGATTGTTTGGGTGTTATATGGTCAAGCCTCACGGGCAATTAGTATGGGTTAGCTCAACGCCTCACAACGCTTACACACCCCACCTATCAACGTCGTGGTCTTCGACGGCCCTTCAGGGAGCTCGAGGCTCCAGTGAGATCTCATCTTGAGGCAAGTTTCCCGCTTAGATGCTTTCAGCGGTTATCTTTTC
The DNA here is from genome assembly GCF_054779355.1 of Azotobacter armeniacus. Classification (NCBI taxonomy): domain Bacteria; kingdom Pseudomonadati; phylum Pseudomonadota; class Gammaproteobacteria; order Pseudomonadales; family Pseudomonadaceae; genus Azotobacter; species Azotobacter armeniacus. The sequence goes on along the minus strand of NZ_BAAGYK010000094.1, from coordinate 1,219 downwards.
CGAACGTAGCTACCCGGCAGTGCCACTGGCGTGACAACCGGAACACCAGAGGTTCGTCCAACCCGGTCCTCTCGTACTAAGGTCAGCCCCTCTCAAATCTCAAACGTCCACGGCAGATAGGGACCGAACTGTCTCACGACGTTCTAAACCCAGCTCGCGTACCACTTTAAATGGCGAACAGCCATACCCTTGGGACCGGCTTCAGCCCCAGGATGTGATGAGCCGACATCGAGGTGCCAAACACCGCCGTCGATATGAACTCTTGGGCGGTATCAGCCTGTTATCCCCGGAGTACCTTTTATCCGTTGAGCGATGGCCCTTCCATACAGAACCACCGGATCACTAAGACCTACTTTCGTACCTGCTCGACGTGTCTGTCTCGCAGTCAAGCGCGCTTTTGCCTTTATACTCTGCGACCGATTTCCGACCGGTCTGAGCGCACCTTCGTACTCCTCCGTTACTCTTTGGGAGGAGACCGCCCCAGTCAAACTGCCCACCATACACTGTCCTCGATCCGGATCACGGACCAGAGTTAGAACCTCAAGCATGCCAGGGTGGTATTTCAAGGATGGCTCCACGCAAACTGGCGTCCACGCTTCAAAGCCTCCCACCTATCCTACACAAGCAGGCTCAAAGTCCAGTGCAAAGCTACAGTAAAGGTTCACGGGGTCTTTCCGTCTAGCCGCGGATACACTGCATCTTCACAGCGATTTCAATTTCACTGAGTCTCGGGTGGAGACAGCGCCGCCATCGTTACGCCATTCGTGCAGGTCGGAACTTACCCGACAAGGAATTTCGCTACCTTAGGACCGTTATAGTTACGGCCGCCGTTTACCGGGGCTTCGATCAAGAGCTTCGCTTGCGCTAACCCCATCAATTAACCTTCCGGCACCGGGCAGGCGTCACACCCTATACGTCCACTTTCGTGTTTGCAGAGTGCTGTGTTTTTAATAAACAGTCGCAGCGGCCTGGTATCTTCGACCGGCATGGGCTTACGGAGTAAATCCTTCACCCTCACCGGCGCACCTTCTCCCGAAGTTACGGTGCCATTTTGCCTAGTTCCTTCACCCGAGTTCTCTCAAGCGCCTTGGTATTCTCTACCCGACCACCTGTGTCGGTTTGGGGTACGGTTCCTGATTACCTGAAGCTTAGAGGCTTTTCCTGGAAGCAGGGCATCAACCACTTCGCATTCTAAAAGAACGCTCGTCATCGGTTCTCG
>NZ_BAAGYK010000093.1:0-750 GCF_054779355.1 Azotobacter armeniacus | reverse complement strand
TTCCCCATGCGAGAGTAGGTCATCGTCAAGCGCCTATCCCGAACCCCCGAGCCACGACAGCGGCTCGGGGGTTTTCGCTTGCGCCCGGAAAGACGGTCGGAAGCAGGTAAGCAATGGCCAAGCCTTCGTAAGCGAACGGTGATCACACCTTGCTGGCGGGTGACCAGTTGTGCGGGAGCAGCTCGGCCAGTGCGCTGGCCTTCTGCGTCGGCAGGCGCGTGAGCACGTCCTTCAGGTAGGCATACGGATCATGCCCGTTCAGGCGTGCCGACTGGATCAGCGTCATAAGGGCAGCCGCACGCTTGCCGCTGCGCAGCGAGCCGGCGAACAGCCAGTTCGAGCGCCCGAGGGCCCACGGGCGGATCTGGTTTTCGCACCAGTTGTTATGTGTGCCTCGCCAAGGCACGATCGATCCGTCGGTGGAAGTCCGACCCGGCCAACTCGCGCTCCGGCCGGAAGCACAAGGAGCGGCTCAGGAGGTAACGAATGGGCTGAAGCACTGCTTGAAAAGGCTTCGATAGGAAGCCAGCGAGCCATGCGGGCCGCACGCGAGTGAACACCGAGCAGGCCTCGAAATGCCGTCGTGGATGCTGACTCGCCATAATAACGAGGAAGGCCGGCGACGGTACGCAAGCGAGCGTGATGAGCAGGGCAATCGCATGAAGGCTACCCAAGTCCGAGAAGTACAGCGCGATAGGTATCGGAGGTGGATGCAACCAGGCGGCGGGTCTTGATGCCACCCTTCTTGCC
>NZ_BAAGYK010000092.1:8731-9160 GCF_054779355.1 Azotobacter armeniacus | reverse complement strand
CTGGCCTACCACCAGTCCACCGCCACCCTCAATCTGCTGCGCGCCTTCGCCCAGGGCGGCTTCGCCGACCTGCATCAGGTCCACCAGTGGAACCTCGACTTCATTGCCGATGCGGCGCTATCGGAGAAGTACAGCCAACTGGCCGACCGCATTGACGAGACCCTTGCCTTCATCCGCGCCTGCGGCCTGGAGAACGCGCCGCAACTGCATAAGACCAGCTTCTTCACCGCCCACGAGGCGCTGCTGCTGAGCTACGAGCAGGCCCTCACCCGTCGCGATAACCTGACTGGCGACTGGTACGACTGCTCCGCGCACATGCTGTGGATCGGCGACCGCACCCGCCAGCCGGACGGTGCCCACGTCGAGTTCCTGCGCGGCGTCAGCAACCCGATCGGGCTGAAGGTCGGGCCAAGCATGGACCCCGACGAG
>NZ_BAAGYK010000092.1:0-8620 GCF_054779355.1 Azotobacter armeniacus | reverse complement strand
GCGCGGATGGGCGCGGACAAGGTGGAGCAATACCTGCCGGCGCTGATCCGCGCGGTACAGCGCGAAGGCCGCCAGGTGCTGTGGAGCTCCGATCCGATGCACGGTAATACCATTAAAGCCAGCTGCGGCTACAAGACCCGCGAGTTCGAGAGCATCCTCAGCGAAGTCCGACAGTTCTTTGCCGTGCACCAGGCCGAGGGCAGTTATGCCGGCGGCATCCATATCGAGATGACCGGGCAGAACGTCACCGAATGCATCGGCGGCAGCCGCGCAGTCACCGAAGACAGCCTTTCCGATCGCTATCACACCCACTGTGATCCGCGGATGAACGCCGACCAGGCTCTGGAACTAGCGTTTCTTATTGCCGAATCGATTAAGCATGTACGACCCCAGGCCTCCCGTCGCCACTGCACGCGATCGGGCTATGGGTATCGACTACTGGAGTGCAGTGATTCCAGTTGCGGCGTCTGCGGCATCGAGCATGGCTGCGTCCCTGGCTTGGAGCCCTATCCGACTCCAGAAGGCCCCGAGGTGACATTGACGCCGCTTTAGCCCTCTGCTGAAGGGAAGTTGCTGTTGGTCCAGACTGTCATCAAGTTTACCAGTCAATGGAGGCCATCATGGGCAAACTGATCGGCAAGATCGTAGTCATTACGGGTTCGGATTCAGGCCTGGGACAGGCGATGGCCACCGCCTTCGCGCATGGGGGCGCGGATGTGGTGGTGACCTACCACAGCGACAGCAAGGGCGCCCAAGTCACGTTGGAACGTGTTCAGCAGGCAGACCCCTGCGGCTTGGGGCGACAACTCGACGTGACCGATGAAGCCAGCGTCGCCGCCCTGTTCGCCGCAGAAGAACAGGGGCTGGGCATCCCCGACATCTTGGTGAACAACGCGGGAATCGGCATGAGCGGGCCAGTGACGGAGCTGAGCACCGAAGATTTCGACAAGGTCATCAAGACGGACCTTTATAACCCATTCGTCTGTTCGCGGAACTACATTCGGCGCCGGCAGGCCGTGGGCAGCCAGGGCAAGATCCTGAACATCACCTCGGTGCACGATAGTCCGCACAACGTGGCTTACGGTACGGCCAAGGGCAGTCTGCTGACAATGACACGCAGCCTCGCCTTGAAACTCGCACCCTTGAGGATCAGCGTGAATACCATTGCCCCCGGCCTGATCCGCACTCCGATGACCATGCAGCGCGTGGACGGCCCGCAGAAACGCGAAGATGAACTGCCGAACATCCCCAGAAAGCGCCCAATCCAACCCGAGGAAGTCGCGGAGCCGTTGTACCTGGTCAGTCCCGAAGCGGACTACATCACCGGCCAGGACTTCGTGATCGACGGCGGCCTGGAAATGAACTGGGGCCAGGGTGTCTAGATGTTCAGTCCCGGAAAGTCATGGTTGGGGTCGTTTTTAAAAAGGAAGTTTTTTCGGTCACTTTTAGTGTTGTGCATGGGTAATGCGCAGGTAGCAATGGCAGAGACTCCCGCACCGGCTGGACAGGTTCGTGTTCAGGGCAGGTTGGTAGAGGGCGGTATTGTCTGTCCGCTGCTACGCACCGCCGAGGGAGAGCTGCTACCGTTGACGGGTATCGGCATTAATGAATATCCCCTGTCCACCCGGCTGACTGTGAATGGTGTGTTCTTGAGGGTTTCACCTTGCATGCAGGGGAAGCGGACTCTGCAGGTGCTGCAAGTGCTGAAAATCGAGGAGCCATGATATGAGGCCACCTTCCAAAGCGGGTTTCCCTTTCTTGAAGGAAGCTTCATCGAGTCCGACCTGGCGTGTTCAGGCTGTACCTGTTGACGGGCTCTATGGCAGTCAGTGGCACTTGGGCTTTATCGGCACCTTGGGGTTCACCTCCCAGCCCACCGGCACCAACACGGCGGGCATCGAGCGAGTGTGGAATGACTACACCGGTGCGAGCGTTTCTGTCGGCATCTGGGACGATGGCGTGCAAAGCAACCATTGGGACCTCGACGCCAATTACGATGCCAGTAAGCACCTCACCATCAATGGCATGCTCAACGATGGTCAGCCGCTGAATTCCACCAATGGCCATGGCACTTCCGTTGCCGGTCTGATCGCTGCTGAAAACAACGGCGAAGGCGGTGTAGGCATCGCTTACGGTGCCAAAATTACGGCCATTCGTATCTTCGGCGGTGCGGACGACCCGAACAGCGACTGGTCACGCTATCTACAAACGCTGGATAGCCTTGGTCAGTTCGATGTAACCAACCACAGCTACAGCAGCTACCCGGACCTACACGTCTGGGGGGAGGTCGCACAGTTCGAGGCGGCAACCAAGGCCGGGCGCGGCGGCCTGGGCACGCTCCACGTCAAATCAGCCGGCAACTTCAACGTTGATGGCAATGGTGAAGAGGTGAGTGCCTCGCGCTTCACCGTCACCGTCGCCGCAATCGGCAACAACAGCACGGGCAATATCGCGAACTATTCCAGCTATGGCGCGCATGTTCTGGTTTCGGCACCGGCCGGCTCGGTCACTACAGACCTGATGGACAGCGCAGGCTACAACGGTCTGCTCAATGACGACTACACCAGCGCTTTCAACGGCACCTCAGCGGCCGGCCCGGTGGCGGCTGGCGTCATCGCGCTCATGCTCGATGCCAACCCCGGCCTCGGCTGGCGCGACGTGCAGAACATCCTGGCCTATTCGTCGGTGGGCACCGGCAGCCTGTACAGCGGTATTCGCACCGACGAAAACTTCATGTGGAAGTGGAATGGCGCTGATAACTGGAACGGCGGCGGCCTGCATTTCAGCGAAGATTACGGCTATGGCATGGTCAATGCCTTCAACGCCGTGCGTATGGCCGAAGTCTGGAGCATTTTCTACCCCCCAGCCACCTCGGCCAATGAAGCCACAGTCACCAGCATCATCACGGCAAACGAGGCCATCGCTGACAACTCCACTCTGAATTACGGCTTCACCCTGAATGACGACATCAGTCTGGAGCATGTCTCCATGACGGTTTCACTCACCCACACCGATTTTACCGACCTGCGCATCGGCTTGATTTCGCCGGACGGTACGGTTATGTCGCTCTATGACGGCAGCACGGGCGACTACAGTACAGCAGACGGTATCTTCACCTACACGTTCGGCCTCGATGGACTGCGCGGCGAAAGCAGCACAGGCACCTGGACCCTGCAGGTTCAAGATGCTGTGCAGGTTGACAGTGGCACCCTGCACTTGATCGGCTTCACCGGCTATGGCTCACAGCCCAGCAACAACGATGTTTATCACTACACTGATGAAGTGCTCACCGTACTGACACAGTCCGGCCAGTCCGGACGCCTGATGCTGGACGACACCGACGGTGGCAGCGACTGGATCAACGCCGCGGCGATGATCCGTGACCTGTCACTCAACCTCTCTGCCGGGCAAGCCTCCACCTTGGGAGGCATAGCCTTTCTGAGCATTGGCAACGGCACGCTCATCGAAAATGCCATCGGTGGCGACGGCAATGACCGCATCGAGGGGAACGAGGCCGATAACATCATCTACGGCATGCGAGGCAATGACACGCTGATCGGTGGAGCCGGCAACGATACGCTGATCGGTGGAGCCGGCGACGATACGCTGATCGGTGGAGCCGGCGACGATACGGCGGTCTTTAGTAACCGATATGAGGATTACAACATTATGGAAGCAAATGGCATCATCACGGTGCAGAACCTTTTCGGCGGCACCGACGGCACCGACACGCTCATTGGCATTGAATGGCTGCTGTTTGCTTGATGATCAAACAATCGAGCCCCCTCCAAGGATCTTGTTCCCCCGATACAGCCACCCCGAAACTGGTCAGCAGTTCACCGGCTGACAATACCACTGCGCTTGCTGTGGTAGTGTATGGAGCAGAATCATTGATGTGTAATAGCCCAGCGGATAGCGCTTGAAGGGGTTCCTCTCACGGCCCGGCTCGGGTAAGCAAGGCAGCTGGCTTACGCCATGGCGTTTGAAAAATCGGTGCGGGCTCAAGGGAGGCGGCGTGGGAGTGGCCCATTGCAGCGCATGCAGGCAGTCGTCCAGAGGCGCAGCGTCTTTTGCCGGAGCGCCAGGGTTGCCGCTTCCTGTAGCGGCGTCAGAGAAGTGGAGCGAGGAGCGCTCGGTCCCATAGGCACATCCTCGACCGAATCGAGGCCACACCATTTGCGCACCTTCCTTGGGTTGAGGTTGTAGCGTTTGCTCAGTCAGGCATTCCGACTCTTGTCTGCCGGCGACGTAGCGAGGTTTTCGCCCCAGCGCGGAATTCCCGGCACTTCCAGACCGAAGCAGTCGAATGCACGGGCCACGGAGTGATCGATGATGTCGGCAATGCTCTGCGGCTCGATATAGAACGCCGGCACCGGCGGATGGATGATGCCACCCAGTTCGGTGACCGTCAGCATGTTGCGGATATGTCCGGCATGCAGTGGTGTCTCACGGACCATCAGCACCAAGCGCCGACGCTCCTTCAGCACCACGTCGGCTGCACGCGTCAACAGAGTGGTGGTTACACCGCTGGCGATTTCCGCCAGGGTACGTACCGAACAGGGCGCCACCAGCATGCCGAGTGTTTTGAACGAGCCGCTGGAGATGCTGGCGCCGACATCGCCGATCGGGTGTACATGGTCGGCCAGCGCGTACAGCTCGTCGCGCTTGAGCCGGGTTTCGTAGGCACGGGTCATTTCACCAGCGCGCGACACCACCAAGTGGCTTTCCACCTCCAGGGCCTTGAGCATCTGCAGGGCACGGATGCCGTAGACGATACCAGTGGCGCCGCTGATACCGACGACAAGGCGTTGTGCGCTCATGACTGGGCCTTTGGAAAGAGCTCGGGAGCGAAGGGATGCGGATCGACTTCGCGGAACTTCGCGCGCTCGAAGTGTTCCCGCAGATGCCAGGGTGCCGTGCAGTCGAAGATGGTCTTGCAGGTCAAGCCTCGCGCGGCGATCGACGGGCTGTACTCCGGGATCTGCGACGGATCGAGCACGTGGCCGGGCACGCCGGGCACGAAAATCGTATCAATATCACCCTGGTAGCGTGTCTGCATGGCCCAGAGCACATCGTCGGAGTCGAATGGATCCACATCATCGTCGACCAGGATGACATTCTTCAACTCACGGTAGACGGCTAGCGCAATGAGTGCGGCTTGGCGTTGACGACCTTCGTCGCCCGGCCGGCGCTTGGCTACTTGCAGCACGGCCAGCAACTTGCCGCCGCCGGCGGTATGCGCGTACACGTTCTTCAGAAAGCCCGGCATGGCCCGCTCCACGGCATTGCGGATACTCGCCTCGGTGGGAATCCCGGCCAGGTTGGTGTGCTCCTCGCCGGGACCGACCAGGGTTTGCAGGATCGCCTGCCGGCGCATGGTGATGGCGGTCACGCGGATAACCGGCAGCGAGGGGTTGGCGGGTCCGGTATAGCCGGGAAACTCCGGCATGGCATGACCGCTGCCAGTGTTGATGTCTTCGCGGAGACGCTCATGGGGCAAAATCTCGCCTTCGATGACTACTTCGGCGCGGGCAATCGATCTCTGCTTGATGCTGACCGCATCGACCAGCTCCACCGGCTTCCCACGCAGGCCGCCAGCGATTTTCAGCTCGTCGTAGCCCAGCGGAGTGGTAGGGGCTTCGAAGCAGGAGCCGATGTGGATCGCAGGGTCCAGGCCCATATTGATGGTCACCGGCAGTGGCTTGCCAGCCGCCTCGGCTTTCTGGCGAAACTTGTCGATGTGACGATCTGGAGCGAAGAAGATCGACAGCTTGTCTCGATCCTGCACGCACAGGCGATGAATGGTGACGTCGGTGTGGCCCTCCTCCGGATCGCTGCCCAGCACCAGGCCGAGACAGAAGAACGGACCGGCGTCCTCGTCGGTGTTGGTCGGTGCGGGCAGCAGTTTGCGCAGATCGAAATCGGGGTCTTCGGCACGGTGGATCACTTCCTGGCAGGGCGCTTTCTCCCTGGGAACAACCATCGGATCAATGGCATTCTCGATCGCTTCGCCCATACGCTCGGCCAGTTTGTCGGCACTGGTGCCGAGCAACATGGCGACCCGCTCACGGCTGGCCATCAGGCCCACCAGAACCCGTGAACCCGGATAACCTTTAATGTTGTTGAACATCATTGCCGGGCCCAGCTGTGTCGGACGCTTGACGGTGCCACCTGCCCCAACACGCTTGTAGACGCCGGCAAGCTCAGCATGAGGATCCACCGGATGATCGGTGTGCAGAAGTTGACCTGGTACTTTCTCCAGGTGCGCCAAGGCGCTGCGCAGGTCATTAATAGGAGTGGAATCGATGATGTCAGGAAATGGCTGTTTCATATTCGAAAAAAGTCCATTTTTATGGGGTGTATCCATGCTTCCTGGCGTACGCACTGAAACTCTGGCCGGGAATGCATGGACCTTGAGGCTGTACAAGGAAGTCTCTGCACAGGCGTTAACGTGGCTACTGGCCTTGATCCTTATACATACAAAATAATAAACATGGTAAGAAACAGGCGGCTCTGTATTCACAGACCAGCCTGCCGGCGAAACGCGTCGGCCTGGTAAATCGGCCAGCTACCAAGGCTGATAATAGTAGCGACTTGACTGGAGTTCAGTAAGGCGGCGAGCTAAAATACCGCATTCTGTGGGCGTTCGGTTCGAGAAAGCTGGCAGCCTCCTCAACACATCGAGGGGACCAGACATCCAGGGTATTCCCTTGGGCCGGACCTAATGCCGGCGGTCCGGCCTCGCCAGCCCCAGCTTCTCGATACGGTAGCGCAGCATGTCCCGTGTCAGCCCCAGCAGGCGGGCCGACTTGGTCACGTTCCAGTCGGTCCTGTCCAGCGTGCGCAGCACCAGGTCGCGCTCCACCTCGGGCAGGTTGAGCCCCTCCCCCGACAACGCCGCGTCGATGTCCCGGACCGGGGCCTGGCGTGGATCGCCACCCTCCATCAGTTCCGGACAGAGGGCCAGTTGGGCCGGGCCGACGAGGTTGCCCGGCGCCAGCAGGGCAGTCTGTTCCAGCATGTTGCGCAGCTCGCGCACGTTGCCCGGCCAGCTGTAGCTCTTCAGCAGCCCCCGGGCCTCCGCGCTGAAGGCCAGCCCGGGCTTGCCGTAACGCTTGCCGTGCAGGGCCAGGTAATGCTCGGCCAGGGCGATCACGTCCTCGCCGCGGGCGCGCAGCGGCGGCACCTTGATCTCGATGATGCGCAGGCGAAAGAACAGGTCGCGGCGGAACTTGCCCTGCCGGACCATCCGCTCCAGGTTGCAGTTGGTGGCGCTGACGATGCGCAGGTTGACCTTGCGCTCCTTGACCGCGCCCAGCCGGCGGATGCTGCGGTCCTCCAGCAGTTTGAGCAGCTTGGCCTGCAGCGCCAGCTCGATCTCGCCGATCTCGTCGAGGAACAGCGTGCCGCCGTCCGCCGCCTCGACCAGGCCGACCCGCCGCTCCTTGGCGTCGGTGAAGGCACCCCGCTCGTGACCGAACAGCTCCGCCTCCAGCAGGTGCGCCGGGATCGAGGCGCAGTTGACCTCGACGAAGGGGCCGTTGCGGCGGCTGCCGTCGAAATGTAGCGCGCGGGCGACCAGCTCCTTGCCGGTGCCGGTCTCGCCCTCGATCAGTACCACCGGCAGATCGGCGTCGGTCATCCGGCTTTCCGTCTCCAGCAACTGGCGCACCGTAGCCTTCATCGCCAGCATCGCCGGCGAGCTGCCGATCAGCGCGTCGAGCCCGGCGTCCCGAGCCTCGCGCGCCTGGTAGAAGGACAGCGCATGCTCCAGGCGCTGGGCCTCCAGCGCCTTGTCGATCAGCAGCTTGAGCTCGGCCAGCACCACCGGCTTGGTCAGGTAGTGGTAGGAGCCGGCCTTCATCGCCGCCACCGCATCCTCCACGTTGCCGTAGCCGGTCATCACGATCGGCTTGATCCGCGGGTCGCTGGCCCGAACCCGGGCGACCAGCTCCAGGCCGCTCATACCCGGCAGGGAGTGGTCGGTCAGCAGCACGTCGGGACGCTGCGTCCCGAGCACTTCCAGGGCCTCCTCGGCCGAGTTGCAGACCCGTGCCTCGTACTGCTTGCGTTCGAGATACGTCTGAATGTTGCCCGCCAGCGTCTCGTCGTCCTCGACGATCAGAATGCTGTGCTCCATCGTTATCTCCCCTCTGCGATCCTGAAGACCAGACACACGTCGGTCCCCTCTTTTTCCCGGCTGTCCAGCCGGATGGAGCCGTCGAAACGCTCCATGATCCGCTTCACCAGCACCAGCCCGACGCCAAGTCCGCCGCGCTTGGTGGTGTAGAAGGCCTTGAAGGCCATCGCCATCTGCTCCCGCGTCATGCCGTTGCCGCTGTCGCCGATGGTCAGGCGCAGGCGCCGCTCCCGGGCGTCGACCGCGATGCGGATGCGCAGCGACCCGCCCCGCGGCATGGCCTCGATGGCATTGGCGATCACGCTGTTGAGCACCTGGGCGCACAGCACCCGATGGCTGATCACCGCCGGCGCCGGCGCTGTCTGCCAGTCGACCTGGATGTGGGCGCCGCGGATCTGCCGGTCGAAGGCGTGCAGCACCTCCTCCACCGCCGCGACCGGGTCCACCGCCTCGCGCTCGCCGCACAGCGGGCGCGAGGAA